>DUES01000072.1 GCA_011192055.1 Dehalococcoidia bacterium | reverse complement strand
GTCGACCGGTATCAATATCTATTTTCCTTGAATATACTGCATCTTCGTCAGGAGCAAGTGGACGGTAGTCTTCAATCCTTCCCTGCTCTGCCAGGAATTCACGAGTCATGTCGTCTGACGGGAACAGCCCTACCTTGGCACCGGCCTCGATAGCCATATTGGCCACCGTCAATCGCTGTGAGATACTCATTGTGCTGACAGCTTCACCACCAAACTCCAGTGCCTGGTAGGTGGCGCCATCGGCCCCGATACGACCGATAACGTAAAGAATCAGGTCCTTGGCGAAGACACCTGCAGGGAAATGGTTACTGACCGATATCCCGATACTCTCCGGGACACGAAACCACGTCTCGCCGAGGTCCAGGACTACGGCGACATCCGTGGAGCCCATCCCGCAGGCAAAAGCCCCCAGTGCACCGGCTGTGACAGTATGGGAATCAGTCCCCACGACAAGGTCACCGGGCCTGGCCAGCGACTCCGCTACAATCTGGTGTGAAATACCATCCCCGACCTCGGAGAAGAAACAACCGGTATCACGGGCAAACTCTCGCAGGAAGAGATGGTCGTTGGCAAGTTCGCGGTTGGGACTGGGAGCAGCATGGTCCAGGAAAACCGCTGCCCTGAGGGAGTCGGACACTTTCCGGAACCCGGCTTCCCGGAACTGACGAACGGTCAAAGGGCCGGTTGTATCCTGGACGAAAGCCAGGTCTACCCGGGCAACAGTAATATCACCGGAGCAGACATCATTCCCTGACTTCTCGCTCAGTATCTTTTCAGCTAACGTTTTACCCAAAACAGTACCTGTTTCTGCTCGTATTCAGGTTGACAAGGTATGCGGCAGGTGTAAAACCAACTTTAATACCATTGTAGCGGTTGAAACCATCGGTGGGCAAATATCATGCCCGTGACAATACTGCCAGCCAGTTCAGAGCATAGTTTCTACCGGGTAGTGCGGATACCTGAAACAAGCAGTACCGGAGCCGGTACTACCCTATTTCATACCGACAGGACACACGGAAAGACACGTGCCACAGCACCCGTAGGAAGCACAACCGTGCACGTTCTTCCATCCTTTACCGTCAAGCGAGTGGCTCGGGCACCGTTCCACGCAGATACCGCAACCGGCACAGTCCTCGTACTGGACCGGACCGACGGGCTGTCCGGCGGGCAGCTCCTTATCCGTGATTATGGCCGTAACCCATATCCTCGGCCCATACTCACGCGTAATTATAGAGCAGTTCAGTCCCATCTGCCCGATACCCGCCAGGTACATCGCCGGCATGAAATAGAATGCCGCCGTCTTGAAACGCGGTTCCGGTTTGAAGGGGTGAAAGTAGAACGCCTTGTAGTCTTCCCGGTTCAGTTTCCATGCTATCCGGTACGCCATCTTCAGCAGCTCGTTGGTAAGCATGGTCTGCTCCGGGTTAATAAAGAAACGTTCCGCCCCCATCGGAGTTCTCTTGCTGCCCGATACAGTGTATGAAGCCTCATCGGATGCCTTTCGCGATACGGCGGCAAGTTGCGGCTTGGCTACGGTAGCCCATAGCTCGGGACTCTGCGGCAGTCCAATGATGATTATGGATTTGGCACCGGGCACATACCTGTCCGGTTGTGGTTTTTGGGGAAACTCCGCACTATATGCTTCTGCCGAAGCCACGCCATAGATTTCAGCACCAAGAGACCGGGCGAACAACTCCAGTTCGTTACCTTCGCTGATGATACTCTCACCTGTTTTCCCACCGGGTTTTTCACTTATCGCCACAATCACACCTCCGGGTTTCAATCAAGCGGATATTAAGTCGAAATAAATCTCACCGGTTAAGCGCTCGGCCCACCGGACTGTACCGGCTCAGGACGCCCTACCGGACACACGGACAGGCAGGTACCGCAACAGCCGTATGAACCGCACCGCCAGGCATTTTTCCACCCCTTGCCGTCCAGCGCCCGGCTGGGACATTGCCTGACGCATTCAAGGCAGGTCTTACAGCCCTCGTAGTACCTGGGACCGACCGGTTGACCGGCCTCTATCTCTTTATCAGTAATTATTGCGGTGACCCAGATACGGGGACCAAACTCCGGGGTCAGAATGGCGCAGTTATATCCCATCTGTCCCATACCGGCAAGATACATGGCCGGCATGAAATAGAATGCCGCCGTTCTGAAGCGGTTGTCCTGCTGGAAAGGTGAAAAGTAAAAAGCCTTGTACCCTTCTCTGCGCAGTTTCCAGCTTATTTTATATCCCAGCAGCATTACCTCGTTGGTAGTTACCGCTGCTTCGTCATTCAGGAAATACCGCTCGGCTCCGGTGGGAGGGCTGTCCATGTACCTGTCGGCACGCCCCGCAAAGTCACTTCCATCCGGGGTGATTTCAGCCAGTTCCGGTCTGGATACGGATTCAAACATACCCGGCGTATTGGCAACCCCGACGATTATGACTGATTTGGCATTAGGAACAAACCTGTCAGGCTGAGGTTTGCTGCGGAACTCCCTGAAAGCCTCCGCCGCGGCAACTCCAAAAACATCGGCGCCAATGGACCGTGCGTAAGCTTCCAGTTCTTCCCGTCCGCTTACCGGACTATCGCTTTCATCCGGACGGGCCCGCGGTTTCTGATGAATTGCCATACTCACACCTCCGGCCTTTACCTTCCGGCACAAACCCCTTATGCAAGGCCATGCTATAGCACATGCCACGGGTTCGTCAACTATACGAATATTAAAAAGTTAGCTGTCACGTATTCTCATTGAGTCCTGATTGACAACCCGCACCTGCTGTGCTAAGTTAATTTATCATGAAAAAGATATCCACACTCACACTTAGCATTTATAGTCCATAAGCAGTGGGCACGTTCATCGTAACTGGGGCCGTCCCGCTGGGACGGCTTTTTTTTTAGATACCAATAAATGAATATTAACCGGACAAATACTCTCACAGGCAGGAAAAAAATGGCAGCGAAGTACACCCCGAACGAAATCGAACAGAAGTGGCAGAAGAAGTGGTCTGATACCGGGCTTTACCGGGTCACCGAGGACAGCCCCAGGCCCAAGTACTACGCGCTTACCATGTTCCCCTATACCTCGGGTGACCTGCACATCGGGCACTGGTACAACAATGTCCCGCCTGACGTCCAGGCCAGATTCAAGCGGATGCAGGGCTATAACGTCCTTCATCCCATGGGGTTTGATGCCTTCGGCCTGCCTGCCGAAAACGCCGCCATCAAGCAGGGAATCCACCCGTTCACCTGGACGATGAACAATATCGAAACCATGAGACGGCAACTGAAGAGCCTGGGTGCGGTTTATGACTGGGACCGCGAAGTTATCACCTGCCTGCCCGATTACTATAAATGGACCCAGTGGTTCTTTCTGAAACTCTATGAGCATGACCTCGCTTATCACCAGAATGCTCCCGTTAACTGGTGCCCCAGTTGCCAGACAGTACTGGCCAACGAGCAGGTAGTGGGCGGTCGCTGCGAGCGCTGTGAGTCGGTTGTCGCCCGGGAAGACCGCGAGCAGTGGTTCTTCCGCATCACGCGGTATGCTGATGAGCTCATGCAGCATGAAGGAATCGACTGGCCGGAACGTATCAAGATAATGCAGCGAAACTGGGTGGGCAGAAGTACCGGTACCGAGATATCCTTTGACCTCGACCACCCGGGAGTTGAGGAAAAGGAACTCAGGGTATTTACTACCCGACCCGACACTACCTTCGGTGTGACCTTTATGGTACTCGCCCCCGAGCACCCGCTGGTTACCAAGCTCACGACACCGGAAAAGAAGGCCGAGGTAGAGGCATACATTGCACTTTCACGCGAGCAGACGGATATCGAGCGCCTGTCCACCGAAAAAGAAAAGGACGGCGTGTTTACGGGTGCTTACGTTACAAATCGGCTTAATGGCACAAAGGTCCAGATGTGGATAGCCGACTATGTGCTGCTCGGTTACGGCACCGGTGCCGTGATGGGTGTACCCGCACACGATGAGCGTGACTTTGC
>DUES01000071.1 GCA_011192055.1 Dehalococcoidia bacterium | reverse complement strand
TGAGTCAGGCCGCGATCATCGCTCAAATATGTGCGGAGTCCCTGAGTGGGCTGGTCGTCCATCAGCTCAAACGGCGTGGGAGCCCATTTATCTTCGGCGGTATGCCCTCTGTAATGGATATGAAAACGATGGTTTTCTCTTATGGTGCTCCGGAGTTCCAGCTGGGCAATTCGCTTATGGCTGAGATGGCGCATAACTTTAAGCTGCCAAACTTTGGCACGGCCGGCACTTCAGATTCCCAGGTCTTTGATGGACAGGCAGTAATGGAGGTGACTTCGTCCTGCATGCTGGCCGCACTCTCGGGTGCCAATCTGGTTCACGATGTCGGTCTCCTCGGCAATGCGACAGTCGTCATGCCAGAGATGATCGTAGCTGCAGATGAGATAATCAACATGACTCGTCACCTGTTCCCTGAAATACTCGTCAATGAAGCGGAACTCGCGGTTGATGTCATCCGTGATATTGGTCCAGGTGGTGAGTTCGTAACGCACCCCCATACACTTCAAAATTTCCGTGATGTGTGGTATCCAGATCTATTCTTGCGGGGTGGTGCGAGGGCATGGGATGAATCCAGTCAGCTGACCTTTGAAGGGAGAGTCAACGCCCGGACTCGTGAACTTATTGAATCCCATCAGTCAGAGGGATTGTCGGATGAAATTATTGAACAGATTGATGGGATCATCAGGCGAGCAGAGAAGCAAAATGATTCTGCGGGTGGTTGAGGAACGCTTGGTAATCAAATAGCGATGGATGGCCTGGAAGTGAAGAAGTTATGGTGAGAACCTCAAAATTTATCTCGACAATTGATTCACATACCGCTGGAGAAGGCACGCGCCTGGTAATGAGCGGCCTGCCACCTATCCCCGGAGGTACAATGGCTGAGAAGCTGGCTTACGCAGATGAGCATCTATCTTGGGTGCTGGGCTTACTGCTGTCAGAACCGCGCGGTCACAAGGACCTGTTCGGAGCGATTCTGGTGCCTCCGTGCTCCCCAACTGCCGACATCGGTGTGCTGTTTATGGACAACAAGGACTACGAGCCCATGTGCGGACATGCTGTAATCGGCATAGTGACCACTTTACTCGAAACAGGAATGTTCGAAATGGTCGCGCCAGAGACTCTCGTAACACTTGACACTCCATCTGGTCCTGTTCGTGCCCATGCACAGATTATGGATGGGCATGTGCAAGCAGTCTCCTTCCAGAACGTGCCGTCTTTTATCTATCGCTCGGATGTCACCCTTAAAGTGCCGGAGGTGGGTGATCTGGTGGTGGATGTGGTCTTTGGAGGTCTTTTCTTCGTCTTCGTCAATGCCCGTCATTTGGAAATCGAGCTTATCCCAGACAATGTCGCCCGACTAGCTGATCTGGGCATGCGCATCTTGGCGGCAGCCAATGAGCAAGTCTCCGTCCAGCACCCTGAGTTGCCACATATTGATAAGATCATTGACTTGAGGTTTTACTTGGAGCCAGCCAGCGATGGGGCAGACAGTCGGAATGTGGTGATCTTGGGCGACCATATGATCGACCGGTCTCCCTGTGGCACTGGCACCTGTGCTGAACTTGCGCTGCGATATGCACGGGGTCAACTGGGCTTGGGCGAACCATTCGTAACCGAGAGCATCCTCGGGACGCGTTTCACAGGTCAGGTGATAACCGAGAGCCAGGTCGGCAGTGATTCAGAAGTTATCCCCGCTGTAATCCCTATGGTCACCGGCAGCGCATATATCACGGGATTTCACCAGTTTGTGCTGGATGGCGAGGATCCATTTCCGGAAGGATTCCGGCTTACAGCTTGAGAAACCGATTTTAAGAATTTGGGAGGTTGGAAAAAGTAAATATTTCGAGTTCAACTGGGTGTCATGAGGCTCTTGTCACCCCCCAGGAAAGAGTTTGCCATTCACAGCAATCTTCAAATACAAATACAGGAGAATATGATGACTGAACGAACAAAAGTAAACTTGCCTGACTTATTCAACAAAGCAGCCAAAGGGGAACCTATCACCTGGTTGACGTGTTACGATTACCCCACTGCCTACTTACAAGACCAGGCCGGCGTGGACATGATCCTGGTTGGTGACAGCCTGGGAATGACCATGTTGGGGTACGACAGCACCCTGCCTGTCACCATGAACGATATGATCCGCCACACGCAGGCTGTACGCCGCGGCGCGCCCAATGCTTTCCTCTTCGGCGACATGCCCTATATGTCTTACCAGGCCAGCAGCGAAGATGCCGTACGCAACGCAGGTCGCTTCATGGCAGAAGCGGCTTGTGATGCGGTCAAGCTGGAAGGCGGACGCGAGATGGCCGATCGGGTTAGTTCGATTGCAGCGGCCGGGATTCCTGTTAGCGGTCACCTGGGACTGACTCCGCAAAGCGTCAGCGCGCTGGGTGGATTCAGGCTGCAAGGCAAAGGTGCAGCAGCAGCCAGGCGCATTATCGAAGATGCCAAGATTCTTGAAGAAGCGGGTGCATTTTGTATCCTCCTGGAACTGGTTCCCGACCGGGTCTGCAAGATCATCACCGAGCGGTCCGAGAACTGCCTGATTATGAGCCTGGGTGGCGGACCGGATGCGCATGGACAATTGTTGATTTACCACGATATGTTTGGTCTCTACCCCAAGTTCAAACCAAAAATGGCAAAAGTGTTTGGCAATGCCGGCGAGGTGATACTCAATGGTCTGCAGCAATACGTAAAAGAGGTAGGTAATGGAACTTTCCCGGGAAAAGAGAACTACTTTGGTATCAAAGAAGAAGAATATGATGAGCTAATCAGAGATCTGGGAGAATAATTTCCATGTCCTTTGCAAGTCGAGTGACTCATCTAAAAGCTGAGGGGGCTTACCAGGTATTGGCGCGCGCCCAGGAATTAGAAGCTGCTGGGCGCGATATCATCCACCTTGAGATCGGCGAGCCTGACTTTTCAACAGCGCCGCATATCAGTATGATGGGTATGAAGGCCATAGCGGATGGTAGAACGCGCTACAATCCACCCAGCGGCCTCAAAGATTTGCGTGAAGCCATCGCAGAAGATGCTGGGAGACGGCGAGGTATAACCGTTGATCCGACTC
>DUES01000070.1 GCA_011192055.1 Dehalococcoidia bacterium | reverse complement strand
TGCTGACACTATTTTCGGTTATTCAGTTGAGGAAGTACGCCGTCTCGGTAATATCGTCAAGCTCCTCGGCAGTATTGCAGTTACACTCGCCGAACTCGAAGCCCGCCAGGAAGTTCGCAACATTGAGATGGAGACTACTGACAGGGACGGCAGACGTCATACGCTGCTGATTGATATCAAGGATGTTTCTATCGGTGATGGCAGGATGCTTTACACCTGCCGGGATGTTACCGAGCCAAGGCGGACCCAGGAAGAACTGCGCCGGCACCGCGACCGACTTGAAGAAATCGTAGAGGACCGTGCCACCGAACTTAGAATCAGTAACGAGCAACTTGAGCAACGCAACAAGCTGCTCAGCGCCCTCAGTCGCATCCAGACCCAGTTTATCTCGGATACAGACCCCCGCCTCCTGTTCGACCAGTTACTGGACGAACTGCTGTCACTTACCGGTAGCGAGTACGGCTTCATTGGACAGGTACTCCATACACCGGACGGTGAACCCTACCTGAAGACCCATGCAATCACAAACATCGGCTGGACAGGTCAGAAAGGTAACCTGCACGGCAGCGACGAATCCACCGGCATGGAATTCCAGAACCTGAAATCCCTGGTTGGTGCTGTAATGTCCTCCGGGAAGCAGGTTATTGCCCATAATCCATCTACTGATTTTCACGGCAACGATGTGACCAACGGCCAGCCCCACCTGAATGCGTTCCTGGGAATGCCGCTTCAGAATAGTAAAGGCCTTATCGGTATGGTTGGTATCGGCAACCGCCCTACCGGATATGATAATGCATTGGTAGAGTTTCTCCAGCCTTTCCTGGCAACCTGCGGAAATATAATAACGGCGTATAACAATGTTGAGCAGCGACGTCAGGTGGAATCCAAACTTACAAGGTCGGAAAGCAATTTCCGGAACTCAATTGATAGCTCTCCCCTGGGAACATCCATTGTAACAAGGAATGGAAAGCTCGTTTATGCCAACCAGGCATTCCTTGATATCTATGGCTATGACAGTATTGAGGAGCTTAAAGCAATACCACTGGAGCAACGCTATACCCCGCAGAGCTACACCGAGCACCGGGAGCGACGGGCGAAAATGCGCTGGGGAGAATCCATACCGGCATCCTACGGGCAGAGCATTGTCCGGAGGAATGGTGAAGTCCGTCACCTTTCCGTATCCTGGAGTGGCATGCGATGGGACGGTGAACGGCGCTTCCTGGTAATATACCAGGATATTACGGAGCGCAAAAGAGCTGAAGAGCGGCTCAGAGAATCGGAGGAACGGTACCGGCTTCTCTTTGAGCGTTCCAGCGATGCTATCTTCCTCGTTGACGGCAGTTCCGGTTATTACCTTGATGGTAATGCCGCCGCCGAGCGTCTCGCCGGAAGATATATCAACGAACTCAAGACACTGACAATCGACGATTTTCCCCTTCTTGAAGCAGTAAAAGAACTCGAGCAGCTCCCTTCGGGTGAAGAGACTATAGACGTGGGCGAAGTTACCTTCAGCCGGACGGACGGCACTTCGCGAACGGTCCTGCTTTCCATTGCCCGTCTCAACAACCGTCTATTCTTTGGAATCGCACGCGACATTACCGACCGTAAGAAGGCTGAAGAAATACTTCAAAACAGTGAAGCCAGCCTGACCAATGCGCAACGAATAGCACGCCTCGGGAACTGGGACTGGGATATCACAAACGACACGTTCCAGGTATCCGAAGAAGCGTATCGCATATTAAACCTGACTCCCGCTGACCTCTCTGAGCCATATGAATTCCTCTCCCGCATTATTCACCCTGATGACATGGACAGTGCAAAGAAAGCAATCGACCGGATGCTGTCCGAAGGTAAACCCTATGATTGTGACTATCGAATTGTTCATCAGGACGGCTCCGAAGCTGTGGTCCATTTACGTGGTGAAGTCAAGTACGATGAGAACGGAAGCCCTGTCCGCGCAGCAGGTACTATCCAGGACATCAGCGAACTCCGGAACCTGCAGAGAGAGGTCATCGAGTACAAGGAACTGAACCAGGTAAAGAGTAATCTGCTTTCTACGGTTTCCCATGAGTTGCGTACACCGCTATCGATAATCAAGGGATACGCCACGCTGCTGCTGGACTACGATGACAAACTGGCTCATGAAGAAAAATATGAATACATGGAATCAATAGACCGGGCAACGAACCGCCTTACCGAACTTGTTGACCATATCCTGGATATGTCTCGACTGGAATCAGGCCTGTTACAACTGGAACGTACACCAACAATGATATCAAAACTGATACAGGAAGCGGTAGCCGAAGCTGGGGTCAGGGCTCCGGACCACAATATAAAGCTGAACCTGCCCAAGAGACTGCCTCAGATAAATATTGACCCCAAACGGATCCGGCAGGTACTGGATAATATTATTAATAATGCTGTCAAGTACTCCCCGGAGAATACGGAGATACTGATATCCGCCGAGCAAAAGGATAATGAAATGGTGGTCAGTATCTCGGACCAGGGAATAGGTATCCCCGTCAAGGACCTTGACAGGATAT
Organism: Dehalococcoidia bacterium; assembly: GCA_011192055.1. The sequence continues at coordinate 1,372 of DUES01000070.1, read as the reverse complement.
TTGACCGTATGTACCGCGCCGAAAAAGGACAAACACTCACTGTTGAGGGTGCAGGACTGGGGCTGGCAATCTGCAAGGGACTTGTCGAGCAGCACGGCGGACACATCTGGATGGAAAGCGAAGAAGGCAAAGGAAGTACCTGTCGCTTTGCTTTACCAATCTGGAAGGGAGAATCATAGCAATGGCGACCAGGCAAAAAACCAGGTCCGTTCTGGTCATCGAAGACGAGGCCGAAATACGTAACTTTGCCTTCCGGGTCCTCGAACTGGAAGGGTATCATGTTCTCAAAGCAGGTAATGGAAACGATGGTCTTAAAATGGTTAAGTCCAGCCGGGAGATTGCCATGGTACTGCTTGACCTGAGGCTGCCCGGTCGTGACGGCTGGGGAGTACTCCAGGAAATGAAGAAAGACCCGAAACTTTCGGGAATACCCGTGGTTGTATTCAGTGCCCTGGCGGCAGCATGGCAGAAGAAAAAAGCACTCACCATGGGAGCTGCCGGCTACCTGACCAAGCCGGTAGATGCTGCCAGCCTGAAAAAAGCCGTTTCCGCTACAATACACCAGAAAGGAGCAATATCAGCATGTCATCCAGGAAACCATTAGTGCTCGTGGTAGATGACGATGTACGGATGCAGCGCATGATGCGCCGTATGCTCGAACTTGAAAACTACCGCGTTATCACTGCCGGCGATGCTGATGCGGCTTTCGAGATTTTTGAGCGTGAGACCCCTGACCTGGTACTGCTTGATGTCATGATGCCGGGTATAGATGGGTACACCACATGTCAATGTATCCGCGAATTCAGCCAGGTCCCCATAATCATGGTAACTGCACTGAGTATTGATGAAGAGAAAGTCAGGGGACTGGACTCGGGTGCCGATGACTACATCACCAAGCCGTTTTCCACCAGCGAGCTGGCAGCAAGAGCCCGTGCAGTACTCAGAAGGGTAACACTCTCAGAAAAGACGCCGGAACCCGTGTTGAAATGTGGTAATCTGCTGATTGATTTCGGACGCCAGCGCGTAACGCTTGATGGCGAAGACCTCAACCTGACAGCAACCGAGTACCGTTTACTATCATACCTGGCCAGTAATGCAGGTCGTGTGCTTACGCCTGACCAGATACTTGACAAAGTCTGGGGTGAGAAATACCTCGGTGAAACAAACCTCCTCCAGGCGAATATCACCCGCCTCCGCAAGAGACTCAAAGACAAGGCGAGAAGTCCCAAATACATCCTTACCCGGCCCGGCATCGGTTACATGATGGTAAAGAACCCGGCGTCGTAAAACCAGTTACTGTGCCGGATTGCCTCCATTTGTCTGTATTCATGCAACTTTTGTGCCTGCAAGATAAAAAAATGTCAGCCATCTG
>DUES01000007.1 GCA_011192055.1 Dehalococcoidia bacterium | reverse complement strand
TCGGGCGGGATTGTACTGAAAGAAACAGAATGGAGAAACCTGGGGATTGATCATCCGGATGAGTGATGTCTTGCCAGCACCGTTCGGACCCAGCAGCCCGAAACACTCACCTTCTTCAACGTCCAGGCTGACCCTGTCAACAGCAAGGAGTTCTTTGAAATTCTTGGATGGATTGCGCGTCGTGATGACGGACATAGACCTTCCACCAGCAAAGACTTCGCCTATGCTACCAGCTTTAACAACGGGGGTCAATCCAAAGTAGCCCGGCCTCTCGGGGTTGCTTCCGGGACCACCTCGGTAACCGGTGCCCTGTCCCATACGCCGCTTCGCTGCTGAAGCCGGTATTCACGGTATAACCAGATGAAGGATACGATTGCCCCGCAGCCATCGGAAACGGGAATGGATATCCAGACACCGGTCAGGCCAAGGATCCGCGGCAGGATTAGTAATGCGGGCACAAAAAAGATAAGCTGGCGTGCCAGCGACAGAATCATTGCGGTCCTGCCCTTGGAGAGACCCTGGAATACGGTTATAAACATGATTGAAGGTCCGATGAGGACCAGTGTCGAGATGAAGAGACGCATTCCCGGAACGGCTGTATCGAGTAACTCGGGGTCTTTATTGAAGATACCAATCAGTTGCGGTGTGAATATCTCCATTATTACCGTAGCCATACCCAGTAAAACCACGAGGGAGAGAGAAGCCAGCCTGACTGCCGACCAGAGCCGTTTCCATAATCCGGCGCCGAAGCAGAATCCAATAATTGGCAGTAGACCATGCCCCATACCAATTATGGGCATAAAGGCGAGGTCAGAGATCCGGATGGCGATACCCAGCGACGCCAGTGCCACCGAACCGAAACCGGCAACCGTCCGGTTGAAGAGTGTGAATACGATTGTTTCGGTAAGCTCCATAACCATTGATGGCAGTCCAACCCGGTAAATCTGTTTTATGATGGGCAGGTCCGGCTTGATATGGTGCATCTTCAGACGGTAGACAGACTTATGCGCCAGCAGATAGTAGAAGCTCATCGCGGCACCGACCCCGCCGGCAATTGTGGTTGCCAGTGCTGCTCCACCCACACCCATTGCCGGGAAGGGACCCCAGCCAAAGATAAGGAACGGGTCCAGTATCACATTGATGATAGCACCCGTAATTGTAAACATCATCGGTTTGATGGCATCACCGGATGCCTGGTAGACGTTACGTGACATCAGGCGAAAGAGCATAAAAGGTGTACCGAATCCGAAGTAGAAGAGGTAGTCGACCACCATCTCAATAATGTCTTCGCTGGCACCCAGCAGAAGGGCTATAGGCCGGGCGTAGAAAGAGCTTGCCACGACAAGGATAGTGCCGAAAAACAGGGTTAATGGAAAAATCTGCCCGACGACCTGGTTTGTCGCCTCGACATTCCCCTCGCCAAAACGGCGTGACGCAAGGGCGTTGGCACCTACACCGGAGCCAACACCTATGGAAATTATCAGGATGAAGAAAGGGAACGTGATAGTGACTGCGGCAATCGCCTGGTAACTGAGCTGCCCCAGCCAGATAGTATCAGCGAGATGGTACAGGGAAATGGTAACCATTGAAGCAATACTGGGCAGGCTTAACCGCAGGAGCAACTTGCTCAGTCGTTCCGTGCCCAGGCGCTTTGTCGTTTCCTGCAGTTTTTCGGTCTTTTCCGGTTCCATAGCAATGTCACTAAAACAACCGTCGAGCGACCCATGAAGTCGCCCGACAGGTAATATAGTAAATCGTACCAGTTTGGCCTTTTGTACACAACCCGAATGAAGCGAGCCGGGGCTTGTGTTATAATCGGGGCGATATTACTCTGAAAGAAACAGAATGGTGGAAACCAGGAATTTGTTATCCATAATCAGGCAGCAACTGCCGGCGGAACTGTCCGGTTTCATGGAGGCGGTCGGTGCAATTGCCGCTTACCAGGGATACCACCTCTACCTGGTCGGTGGTGCGGTGCGCGACCTTCTGCTCGAACGTAATACGTACGACCTTGACCTTGTAGTAGAAGGCGATGCCGTAGCGCTGGCACGGCAGGCGGCCAATATTACCCGGAAGAAACTGATTGTGCATCCCCGCTTTGGTACTGCCACGCTTCACTTTAATACATGGCATATCGATTTTGCCCGGGCACGGTCCGAGACCTACAGCAGACCGGGAGCCCTGCCACGTGTAAGACCCGGCTCACTGACCGATGACCTTTTCCGGCGTGACTTCACCATTAACGCAATGGCTGTCCGCCTTAACCCTGGCTGTTTCGGAGAACTTATTGACATTTATGGCGGCAGGGCAGATCTGGAGCAGAGATTAATACGCGTTCTGCATCAGCGAAGTTTTATTGACGATGCTACCCGCATCTGGCGTGCCCTGCGCTACGAGCAGAGACTTGATTTCCGGCTTGAAGAGGATACCCTTGGATTGCTCAAACGTGACCTGTCCATGCTGGATACCATCAGTGGTGACCGTTTACGGCATGAACTGGAACTTGTGCTCAGGGAAGGAAAACCGGAGAAAATACTCTGCCGGGCGGATGAACTGGAGGTACTGGGCTGGCTCCACCCCATGTTAAAAGCTGACCACTGGCTTTCGGCAATGTTCGGGCGTGCCTGTGAAGCAACATCTTCAGGGCTGCAATTGTATAAAATCTATATGGCACTGCTGACCTGCAGGATGACGGCTGACGGCGTGGAGGAGTTTATCTCGGA
>DUES01000069.1 GCA_011192055.1 Dehalococcoidia bacterium | reverse complement strand
CTAGTAGGCGAGTACTTTTATCAATCGGATGAGGTCCGGATCAAGGGTTTTCTTATTGGCTACTACTTCACTTAAAGGTGTAGAAGTTATTTCACCATTTAATAGTCCAACCACAACACCATAATCTTCGCTCGCAATGCACTCTGTTGCCTTAACGCCAAAGCGAGTTCCAAGGAGACGGTCCCATGCACCGGGATTCCCTCCACGCTGGACATATCCCAGAATAGTTGTCCTGATATCAAACCCCAGGCGTGCCCTGTGTTTCTTAAAGTAACGTTCCAGTCCTTCAGCGTTGTACCTGGCACCTTCGGCGGCTACGATAATTGCATGGGCTTTACCACGTTCATAGACACTCTGGATTTCCAGAGCAATTTCTTCCGGATCAGTTTCTATCTCAGGGATTACTATAGAATCAGCACCACCGGCTATTCCAGCCATGAGAGCAAGATAACCGCAGTCTCTTCCCATTACTTCAATAACAAAAGCCCGCTGGTGTGATGAAGCAGTGACCTTGATACGGTCTATTGCTTCCAGTGCCACGTCAAGTGCGGTATCAACGCCCAGGCTTATATCAGTTCCGTAGAGGTCATTGTCTATGGTTGATGCAATACCAACTACTGGAAAGCCCATTTGTGAGAGTGCATAGGAACCCTTCTGCGAACCATTTCCTCCGATAACAACCAGTGCCTCAATCTCGTGTCGACGCAGCGTCCTTAATGCTTTTCTGCGCCCCGGCTCAGTCATAAACTCACGACTACGGGCACTCCCGAGCCAGGTACCGCCCTGTTGAATGATACCTCCAACATCACGAGTCTTGATGGGTACCACGTTGTCCTGGTACAAGCCCGTAAATCCATGCTGTATACCATATACCTCCCAGCCATTACCTATGGCCGTTCGGGCTACGGCACGTATGGCGGCGTTCATACCCGGGGCATCTCCACCACTGGTTAATACACCGATTCTTCTCACTGCACCTCCTTACATTCCTGGACTTACAAGGACGCTTGCTTTACTCATTATTGAAACAGTAAGATACTAGTTTAAACCAATGGTGTAATGGTTGCAATGCAGGCATGATTTACCAGATACAGGGCTTACCCTTGCTGCTTCATATATCATCCAGCAGCTTAGGGTTTGCTATTGTTGTCTGGTGCACCCGCCGCATCCTGTTCCGGGTACGGCGGGTGTACCGTTGCAGCAGTTGAGTTTTTTCAGGTTAATCGTCTACCGGCCGTTCCTCAAGGTTCTTAAACCTGATTCCTGACTCTGGTCCGGGCAGGGGAGCAACAGGTTCCGACAGAAGGAAATCGTTGGCCTCTATACGCTCCTTGAGCATCGTGGCAAGCGCCTTGGCCTTCGGATAACTGGACAGAGAAGCCGTTGGGACTTCCTTCCCCTGGATTTTAATCTTACCGCTCCTCAAGTCGGCGTAGTTGGCTTCTCCCAGGATATCAGGGCGCCTTTGCGGATACGGTCCGGAGTAGTCGACAATAGCAGAATAGATGTCTTTATCCCTGACTGTGGTGTAGCGGAGTATTTCTTCAGAAAGTATGGGGATGGGGACTGCAATACCGACTGTGAGCGTGGTGCCGTAGCCAAGCATGGCTGTACCCCGCAACCACTCCGGCTTCATCTGCTTGAGGTCACCAATCACGGACAGTGTCCCTGCACCTCTTCTTGGTACACCGTTTTCCGAGCGCAGTACATCGGGATTGTGCTGTGTGCCGTGCCAGGCGATGAAACCAGTCCCGCCACCGAGAAGAATCTTTGTCCCGATACCAATCGTCTTATACAACGGGTCGTTAAGAAGCGGGGAAAGTTGACCGGCACTGCAGTAGTTGGCATTAGCCACGCCCGGTTTCAGTACGCCCATGTAGGTATAGATTGTTTTATCGGACGTGTTTACGGCAATATTGTAGTTCTGGTAACCATTGCGAACATTAAAGAGCATTGCCTCATTTATGTCCGCGATATTGATGAGGGTTTCTACTCTTTTGCGGGGATAGCAGTCTGTCCCGTAAGCCGTGGCGTCCAGCCGGATATCTTTCCCGGCAACCAGTTCTTCGATGACCTGGCCTCCGCCATAGTTAAATTCGCCGGGATGCACCTTGTTCCTGGGGTCATCATCCGGGAGGGCTGTTACCCCGATAAAGAGGTCTGCTGCGGCCAGTCCCGCGTAGGCCGGGACATCGTTAAGATATACTTTGCCGCCGCCAAGTTTGATTCTGGGCTGGGTATGTCCTATGTTGAGGAAAGCACCGGACGAGCACATTGGTCCAAAGGTACCTGTGGTAACTACATCAACTTCCTGTGCTGCCTGTTCCAGACCTTTCTCTTCAACCAGGTCAATTATTTCTTCGGCAGTGACTACCACTGCCTCGCCTTGTTTTATCCTATTGTTAATTTCTTCAATTGTCTTAGGCATGCGTAACCCCTTCGTTTATAGTAATACAAGCTTACCATCTTATTTGCCCTCTCGGGCTACGCATTAGCCATAGCATAGTTGCTGCCATCCGGGAGTAACCGGAGCAGATATCTCTACTTTTACCTGTAGTACTGTTCGTTTGTGTTATTTCTTTCATACTGAATAACTCTGCTGCAGCATCACTTCCTGTACTATGTACAGTCAGGTACCGTGTTCCCCCAACCATTAATAAATAGACCGATTACTAAAAACTGATATAAAGGGGGCAAGATAATCGGTGGTATGATAGATATATCTAATATAACATATTATCATATATGGCATGGTTAATAAAGTACGGTGATGCACCGGGTATAATTTGAATTGCGAGACATTTGTTACAGATTTACGTTCGCGTAAAGCTATATAATCTGTACATTGAGTACAGTAGCAGGAACAGGTTTATTATCAGCCGGTTTGCCTGATGATTATACACGTAATTTGCAGGAGGTAACAGGAGATGGCGGAAATAAAGGTGGACTGTATCGGTGAGACCTGTCCGGTACCGCTGGTTGAAACCCGTAAAGCCCTGCGAAAAGCGGAGTCGGGCGATATTGTGGAGGTTGTCGGGAACCACCCATCTTCAAAGAAAGAAATACCAATGGCCGTCAAGGCCCTGGGACTGGAACTTCTTGACGTGAAGGAAGAAGGACAGAACTGGCGAATCAGAATACGAAAGTAACCGGAGGCGGGGATAATGTCCGAAGATAAGAATAAAGCGACTATCATAGTCCACAGCGGAGATATGGACAAAGTCTACAGTGCCCTGATTGTAGCCAATGGCGCTCTTGCAATGGGTATGGAAGCAGCACTATACTTTACTTTCTGGGGACTGCAACGTCTCAAGAAGGGTGGTCTTGAAAAGGGCCCGCTGTCCAAGATGCACATGTTCGGGCTGGGTAAATGGATGGTCAAGCGCAAGATGAACGCAGCCAATGTTGCCTCACTTGATAGGATGCTTAAAGACTTCGTAGAACTGGGCGGCAGAATTCTGGCCTGTGACATGACTATGGACATAATGGGTATCAAGCGTGAGGACCTGCGTGACGACCTGATATCCGATTACTGTGCAGTCGGTACCTATGTCAGCGAGGCCCGGGAATCGGCAATAACCCTGTTTATATAGTCCGGCGCAGGAGGGAAATATGCAAGAGCGGTTTGTGTATCTTGATAATGCTGCGGCAACAAGAATGGATGAACGCGTACTGGAGGCGATGACGCCATACTTCTTTGACACGTTTTCAGTGGCTACCTCCGAATTTGGCTATTCCCTGGGAATTGAAGCCAGAGAGTCGTTGACTGAGGTCAGGGAGAAACTGGCAGGCGCTCTGGGCGCAAAAGGTGAAGAATTCATCTTCACATCAGGAAGTACCGAGTCTTCAAATGTTGCCGTTAAGGGAGTTGCCCTCGCGCTGGGAGAAAAGAAGGGTAAACATATCATTATCTCCTCGATTGAGGACTTTCCGGTGCTTTACAGTGCCCAGGCCCTCGAACGGGAGGGCTTCCGGGTTACACGGCTTGAAATGGACGGTGACGGATTTATCAACCCGGACCAGCTTAAATCGGAAATCGGTGATGATACAATCCTCGTCTCGATTCAACACGCCAACCAGGAAATAGGCACCATCCAGGATATTGAAAGTATCGGGCAAATCTGTCGTGATAAAGGTGTACTGTTTCATACCGATGCCACGCACAGTTTTTGCCGTGTTGGACTTGACGTAAGCAAGGTGCCGGTGGACCTGGTCACAGTTGCGGCACACACGATACACGGTCCGAAAGGTATCGGTGGTCTCTATATTCGACAGGGGACGCCTTTATCGAAATGGATGGACGGCGGTTTCCAGGAATTCAACCTGAGGGCCGGTCTGGAGAACATTCCCGGTGCGGTGGGATTTACCAAAGCGGTAGAACTCGTTACACCGGAGGAAACAGACCGTCTGCAGCAAATAAGGGACCGGATTATTAACCGGGCGCTTGCCGGGATACCGAACACGACCCTTAACGGGCACCGGACTCAGAGGCTCCCGCAGAATGCAAATAT
>DUES01000068.1 GCA_011192055.1 Dehalococcoidia bacterium | reverse complement strand
GACAGACCGGGCGGTTGGGCAGCAATAGTCATACCATCGGATTCTGCATCCAATGATAGCGGGTCGGGGCTTCCCGGCTTCTTCACCTCTGCCAGGTTACCATGAGAGATAACAGACGCTTTACTCTGCAGTATCCTGGCAGGTGTAACTTGTTGCAGAGTTTGATGCAGCCGGTCGTAGTGGGCAGATATTGGGTGAGATATCCCTGATATACCAGGTGTTTCACCGGCTGGCATATATTCTTCTGCTGCATGACTATACTTCATGTGGTCTGTGATATCAGGAATTACGTTACGCTGTATTGCTTCCGGCAAGACGGTTGAATAATTGATGTTTGCTGCCTCATACCCCTGACCTTCCTGTGCTTGATGACCGGTACTGCTGGAATCCTGAACAGTTGAGTTTACGGGAAGATACACTCGACCATAGAGCCCTTTCGTTGACCGGGTGAATGGTTTCAGCAGTATCATATCCAAGGGGTGGCGGAAAAGAACATCAGGTCGGAAGGATTCCTTTATCTTCCGGGAAAGCCCGTTGAGAAGCCGGAAAAGCCGTTCGCTCCATTGCCTTCTTGATGATAGCTGCCTGCTCAAACCTGTTGGCGGTCTTACTGCCATCAAGTGGCTCTTGAGCGATTCTGAAAAACTCTGATGATATGAAATACGCTCACTGAAGCTAGGCTTGGTGGTTTGTTGTTTACTGCTGACTACTGATTGACTGTCTTTCTTTTTCATTGTCCGTTTAACTCAAGCCCTCGTGGGTCAGTTCCAGGCTTTCAATAACCACGGAGTTGTCCTCGGTCTTGAGACTGGGACCTATCCATTTAACAGGGTAGGCTCTTTCCAGCGTCCAGCGTCTTTTTTCACTTCCCGATTCGTCGAACAAAACGATTCCGATTTGCTTTCGTTCAACCTTTCCGGCACGGGCTGAATCGAACCAGTTCCAGAAGTCCAGCGAATTCGTCATACCGCGCTTCAACGTGACATTTGTGAATTTCATTCGTCCGGGCAGCTTGTGGACAAAGCCATTCTGCCCACCTTCTGCATATTCCTTGACCTCTACTTCGGCGTCCAGTCCGTTAACCTCACTAAATACCGCAGCAGCGATATTACTAATCTCGATATAGAACCTACGTGTCGAAAGTGGGTCAATACGCTCCCCAAGCAACATGTTCTTGCACTCCTATCTGAATCTCGGCCTGCCTGAGCCCGGTCTGCGCTCAAGGTCAAGCACAATGGCACGGTGCATCATTCGATACACCATGCCAGCAATTATCTCCGGAGATACTGCAGGTGTGATGTTGTCCGGTTTGGACCGATGCTTGTTATCTGCGACAACTCCGGCCAGTATCTCGGGTTGCTTCAACAATGATTGGGTAATATCAGTTCCCGTGGTTGATGGCATGCCCGAGGCAACTCTGTACCGGTGTATTGTTGCCGGAGGTGGTGCCAGTATCAATTCCTGGTTCTCATGATTAACTGTTTCACGCGAAACCACATGCTTTCCCATCCGAAAGATAGCGTGAACCGATCGGTTTGACCGGGATGTCAGTCTGTCGGCAATATAGTCTGCCTGGTCGGTATCGTGGATTATCAGCCCTCTTTTATCAGTCATCAGTGGCTTCCTGTATCAGTATTCAACAGCAACTGTTTTCTTCCCTCACTTTTTCCCAGTGAGTATCCGGCATATATAAGACCCGTCCACAAAGGGAACAAAATTGTTGTTCCCCCGTTCCACTCTCACCTTTAGCAGAATCATTGTTCGGCTTCAGTGAGCTTGCGGTTTATTTCAGCGACTTGCTGCACCCACTTGCGGCGTTCTTCGTGCTCCAGGTTAAGGATTGTTTCGAGTGGCCAGTGCAGATAGTAGGCGATGTAGGCTACCTCCTCGTAGAGCTGGTCGAGGGGGTAGCCTGCTATCCCCCCGGGGCAGCCATATCCACCTCGAAACTATGTGAGCATTCCGGACAATTCACCACCTGGCAACTGGTACCATTTTCATTCACCTGCCGGTAGAAATCCTGCAGGTATGACAGGTCGGCGGAAAAGATTCCCTCAATAACAGCAGGTGTGATGTCCTGAAGTGTGCCTATCTTGGTGATAACCCGTGAAAGCAGGACAATCACCAGGTAAGCCTGATTGCTCTTGACCCGCATGTCCTTGAGTGGATAAATCTCGTCTGCTGCAGTGGCCAGGCGCATGATTCCTTCTTTGTGCAGTGTCCCTTCAGCGTCTACATATCCTTTTGGTAAAGTAAAGGGGAATTCAGTCTGTAGAGCCATCCTGTCCTCCCAGGTCAGCTATTACTTCGTCCGTCTCATACCTTCGTGGGCAAGGTGCAGTTCTTCGACAGCCAGGTTATTATCACCTGCATTTAGCGAAGGCCCGGACACTTTAACTGGCCATGCATTATCAAACGTCCACTCCGCTACTGCATCATGGGCCTGATTGTAAAGGGTAATCGTGACATCGGTACGAGCCCCGGTGACATCACCTTCTTCTACCTTCTTGCGCCAGTCCCAGATGGCCATGTCATCGGTTACGCCACGTTTGAGCACAACTGTTTCCCATTTCAGGTTGCCCGGTATTTTGTAGGTTATAATTTTCCCGTCCGAAGTAGATGCCTTGTGTTCGATGATTTCACTTTCGCTCCCCAGCCCGTTGCACTCGCGGAACGTCCCCTGACCTCCCTTGAGGATGCTGAGAGCGAACATTGTGGCATTCAGTGGATCCATTCGTGCCATGACAATTCACCTCGTTCTTTGTTTGTAATTGATCCCGGTTATGGAGTCAGGCCAGCCCACTGGCTGATGCGGAAGACGACAAATTCAGCCGGTTTGACAGGTGCAATACCAATCTCAATAATCACTTGTCCGGCGTCACGTATCTCCGACGGATTGAGTTCTTCGTCACATTTAACATAGAAAGCCTGGTCCGGAGTGGTACCAAGGAGCGCTCCATCCATCCAGACACGTTTGAGAAAAGCCGTGGCATCACGACGAATAGCAGACCATAGGGCCTGGTCGTTGGGTTCGAAAACCGTCCACTGGGTACCTCCGTCAATAGACTTCTCTACAAAGTTAAAGAGCCGCCGGACATTGATGTAACGCCAGGAAGGATCACTGGAGATGGTCCGCGCACCCCAGACTCTTATCCCGCGACCAGGGAAAGCACGGATACAATTGATGCCGATAGGATTGAGGATGGCCTGTTCATTCTTGGTGACCTGCATGTCAGGACCTACCGCACCTTGAACTATTTCATTTGCGGGGGCTTTGTGTACCCCGCGCTGACCATCTACTCTGGCATAGACTCCGGCTATGTGGCCTGATGGGGGAACGGTGATAATACCACGTCCCAGTGGATTAATCACTCTAATCCAGGGGTAGTAGAGCACACCATAAGCAGAATCGAGATTCGCTGTCTTGTCTTTCCAGTCCTTGACCTGCTGAGGAGAAAGGCCTGGTGGTGAATCGAGAATTGCCACCCTCCCTTTTGCTTTGCTGCAATGGTTCAGCATGAACTTCTGGACATCAATGGCCTCGACCTGGGAGAGTTTCCCTGATTCAAGCAATCCCATTACGTCGGGACACATTACCATGGTTGCATCATCAGCAAGTTCGAGCCCGGCGATTCCCGAGCGGGATGCCGCGCTTCCTTTGAGCAGAGATGCGTTAATCTGCAGGAGATTGGCATCAACCTCGGAGTAGTCTACTTCAAGCGGATAGATGCCATCTGCCGGCAGCCGGACCTGGGGTGCCCTTGGCCGTGCAGCAGGTTTGTTGGTTTCTTCCTTCCCCTCGGGTGCTTCACTCTCAGAGGTAGCCTGTTCCGCTTCTGCTTCAACAACCGTAACACGCACCAGAGCAGATTCTGCATCGACGACATTTACAACATACTGGTCAGAATCGCTGTCCAGAGAAAGACCTTCAAAGACTTCTTCTATGCGGTTCCAGCGAATGGTAAGATTGAAAAGATTTGGTCCACCCTTACTCACTTCGACGGTGATGTTCTCTCTGGACGAGTCTATTGCACTCACCACGAGAAGAGATTTCCCGGACCCGTCGTTTAGAATTACCTGAAGTTTTGAGGAAAGATTCCCAACGCTTGATATATAACACATACCGCCACCGTTATTGAAATACCCGTATACGGCATTGGCCAGGTAACTCCTGACTCCGGCATGTGCCAGGTCACGCCCCAGAATGAAGCCCCCGAACTGGTCAACGAACTGGCTCCAATTGACAATGAATGTTGGGTAGTTGACCGGGCCGGTTCCGGTAAAACCGACAAATGCAGCAATGGACGTAGCTACACCTTCTATCGGTTTAGAGCCCTTGTCAACCTCTTCAACGTATACGCCCGGAGTTAGATACTGTGGAGACATTCCCCACCTCCCTTTGACTAGTGTTCTGTGCCGGTGTTCCGGGAACCGGGTATCCAGGCTTCCGAACTCCCCAACACCTGGCAACCGCGGGCAAGCCGCTTCTAATCACTTCTATTGAATTTGTACTCTCCCTCCTCCTTTCATCAGATTCTATCCGGTGGACTTACCAGTCCTCGTCTAGCCTGAGAGTTCAATACCCGGAATAGTGTCCGGTTAGATTTCGATATCATAATTCTCACCCGGCACACCGAATATCATCTCTTTAGCTCTTTCACCCGGAGCAGATACTACAACGGTATACTTACCGGGACTGAGCCTTGGAAAGAGATAGACTCCATCTCTATCGCTGGTTGCACTAAGCTGCACCTCTTTCAACAGAACACGAGCATCAGGGACGACTGAATCATAATCGCCCTCTCGATGCACGATTCCGGAGACAAGTATGAAATCTTCAACTGTGCCAATCCTCGTCTTGTTTTCAAATCTAAGTTCCCGGGTCCTGACCTCCGGAGCAGTCTGCTGCACATCAATGTCGATTGGTACAGTAACCACATAGTTGATTGATGGTTTGAGCTGGTTATCAAGAGCACTCCAGAAGTCCGCCACATTTTGCAGTATCCCATCCGGTTGGGCTGTCTGAGACTTTATCCTCCACTCAATTATTTTAAGGCTGTTCTGAAGGACTTCCTCAGGAAGCTCAGGGTACCTGTACAGGGTTGACAGAATGCTGCCCAGTAGCCGGTGTTCATCAGTAACATCACTGGTCCAGATGGTGATAAGGTAAGAAAGATCAACCCGGATTGGTGGGGTTGTCTTTGTAGCGATTCCGGCTTCGCGTGTAACAATCCAGTCGTAGTCCCGCAGGTCATGGTTCTCGTGGATGTCATATAGATATATGTTAATGGTGGGCTTGGACAGGGTGTTTGACCAGTCCCGGTCCGGCATTTTAAAGGCTATATCAATCTCTCCCGGATCAAGGGGCATCTTCTGAACCAGGAGTTGTCGGATACTGGCGTCTACGTCACTGAACATAACTGATTATTACCCTTTCACCATGTCAAAATACGCGGCAAAATCGGACTCGGTACAAAGCCGGCCAATCTTCTGATACTCTCGCCTGGTGGCCAGGACGAGATGTTTCATGCTGATAGAGTCCTCATCACTGGCTGCCAGGAATGCTGATGCCAGAGCAATATTCCTGATACTGCCGCCACTTAGATTGAATTGTCTTGCCATGAACATGAGGTCAACATCCGTTGCCAGAGGGGCTTCCTCAGGGAAAACGTGCTGCCAGATTCTATAACGGTCTGCTTCCTCCGGCATTGGGAACTCAATGCTGAATTGCAGGCGACGTTTGAAAGCATCGTCGAGATTTTTACCCAGGTTGGTTGCCAGGATAGCTATACCATCGTACTCTTCCATTTTCTGAAGGAGGTAGGCTGTTTCGATATTGGCATAGCGGTCATGGGAGTCCCGAACCTCAGACCGCTTGCCAAAGAGAGCATCGGCTTCATCAAAGAATAGAATGCTGTTGGAGTTTTGGGCTTCAGAAAACATTCGGTCAAGATTCTTTTCTGTTTCGCCGATATACTTGCTGACTATAGAGGAGAGGTCAGTCCTGTACATATCAAGGCCTAGTCCGTTGGCAATAATACTGGCTGCCATCGTCTTGCCCGTGCCGGACGGTCCTGTAAAAAGAGCATTGAGTCCCTTGCCTTGTGTGCTCTTATGATTGAAGTTCCAGTCTTCATAAACTGTATGTCTGAATCGGGCATATCCAATAATTTCCCTCAATTGTGCCATCTGGTCCCGGGGAAGAATGATATCCTCGAGGGTAAATCCGGTCTGGATTATCTTCATAAGATTACCCAGTCTATGATTGGAGGCAGCCCGGCAGGCTGCATACAGATTTTGGAGTGATAATGTGGTCTCTTCACGGCATGTCTCCAGACCACGAGCCTGCATTACGGCCTCCCTGGTCTGGCCGGGCGTCAGGCAGAACTTATCAGTTATCTCATCGAGTTCCGTCCCTGAGATGTCTGAATCATGCCTGTTCAAGTATACCTGCCAGAGGCGTCGTCTGGTTGCATGGGACGGAAGTTCAAGCGGTACACGCAGGAAACGCATTGCTACAGGCACATTGCCCTGTTGCCATTTGGATGTGCCTGCAGCAAAGACCGGACCGGAGTGAATATTAGCTTGATGAAGGATTCTCCTTCGGAGGATTTTATTTGAACGCTCATCTGCCAGGAGACAGTCGTAATTGTCCCAGAGGGTTGCTGAATCCTGGAGCCTGGCCTCACGAAAAACCAGGTCAACAAGGTACTCGGGGGAACCATCGGCAGTTAAAAGGCTCTCTACATCCACAACCAGAAGGGAAAGGGTAAGAGCTTTGCACAGAGCCTGTGCAATTGTTTTCTTTCCGATTCCTTGGGGCCCTTCTAGATAGATTAGTGTATGAGATTGCCTGGTGAGTTGATTGGACAGTTGCTTTAAAGTATCTTTCTGTTCTTTATTAAGAACAAGCTCCTCCAGCATTACCGTGGGGTCAATACGTTTGACATAGTTTGAGAGATGAGTATCAATATTATCCGAACCCAGCAGGTAATTCACAACACGGTCATCAACCTTGAAGCCCCGAGCAAGTAGAGGGCGGTAATTTGCTGGTGAATCCTCTTCCAACTGAATGAGGTAGTTGGTCATCAGTGAAGAGCCAGATAAGAAAGCTCTGCGACTGTTTGTTTTCTCGTTAAACGTGTTTTGAAAACACTGGAGCGCCATGTCGATAGTTGGGATTTTACGGCTGATATCGTCATTAAGATAGGCAAAGAGCTTCTGATAGCGGAGGGCAACTTCCGGTAATAGACCAAGCAGGATGATTTCCCGCTCAAATTGATTCAGACCAAAGGCATCCACAAACTGCTCAAGACGAGATGATGTGCCGCAGCATATATACGGAGTTCCCTTGCGAGTATTCTCTATCTCAAACTGTGATAGTCTGTCTTCAAGTGGGAAGGAATCAAAATCGTCAGTTCCTTTTGCAGTCGTTAAAAGACTGTCAGAGAGAATGTCATCAACCTCATCTTCCGAGACAATTAGGTTGCCAGGAGTATCCTGATGTCTCTGGTCGTGACTCCTCAGTCGCAACGCTGCATAACGGAGGCGTATCGCAACTCGTTCCAGCTCCACCAGTAAGGGTTTCAGGTAAGCTTCCACTTCAAGATCCGCCTTCTTCAGTGTTCTCATAAAGAAACTGTTTTTCTCCCGTTCCTTCCTTCATTTCCCGGGATGGTTCACAAGGGGGTGCGAGATGATTTGCTATGAATACGTTCATTTGCTTCAAATAGGTGAACCAGATGCAGTCACCGGTTCCCACGTGCTTTATATGTCCTCGTGATGGGCTCAACCCGTCATCGGTCCATATCCTCACGATGAAAGTATTGTAGTAACCCATAGACAGCTCTTTAAAACCAGAAGCTGAGCATAATCATTCAGTACTGACAGGTTTTTCACAGGGGCACTGTATCATGATTGGGACAATTGACAAGGTAATGGAAGGGTTATTCGTGGGGACAATCTCCAGTGAATTTCTGGTGAAATTGCGGTGAATTTGGTGTGAGGGGATTGAGGATTCAGACCGGAGATGCCATTCTCAGCTCATTATAAAGTCCTTGTGTTTGCAGGTCCGGTAGTAGACTCAACTCTGTTTTTATAGTACTCTCACAGATCTTGTACCACTCTAGTGCACGGTTACGGTTTCCCAGTCGGCTGTGGCTGATCATCAAGCGCCGATAGGCATCCTCACGGCAATGGTCCTTGTCGATAATCTTCTGGCAATATTCGATGGCTCTGTAGAATTCGTCACGCTCAATATAATGATCGGAAAGCTTACCCAGTATTGTGAAATAAACATCTTTCAGCGCTTCACGACGATAGTGGGTCCAGTCTGTATAAATGTCTTCCTCAAGATAGTCACCCTGATACAGCGCTTCGGCTTGCAGATACTCCCTGATGGCTGCATCAAATTTTCCTTCTCTTTCCTGCTGCCAGCCGAGGGTCCAATGGTCCATGAACTCCCCGACGTCCGTCCATGCATCAATGCTGGGATTCACAAGATAATGCCCGTCCTGGAAAAGAATCCACGCTGACTTGCTGCCTGGCACGTTTGTGAAATCCAGTGTCTGCCGGAGCGACCGCACGGTTGCTTTGAGGTTATTGCCGGACATTCGAGGCTCACACTCAGGCCATAATGTCTCCATCAATGTGTCCCTGGAAACAGGCCGTCCCTGCCTGTCTATCAGGTACTCCAGTAATGTCTTTGCCTTCTTACAGGTCCAATGTGTAATCTCTTCTCCGTCTACCCGGACATAAAATGAGCCCAAACAGTAGACTTCAAGAGCCTGTTGCTGATGTTTTACTGCAATATTGTCGGATGAAGTCCGGTCCATCTCCCGTGCTGATTTTCCGGCAAGAAACTGGTCTACGTGTCGAAGGTGCCTGCCTACGCGGGCATGCTCCACCTGGATCTGCTTTAGAAGCTGGACAACTGATTCGTAAGCATCACCAGACTGATAAGACAAGTCTCTACTCCCCATCTTTCTCTACCTCCCCATCAGTTACTAAGGACCCCATGTCTCAGGGTTTGTGCAGAGTGGTCTTGCTGCATGATGAGCGATGCCACTCTCTATACTTGACTGAATCACTGTTTGAATGACCTGTCCCTTTATGGTGTATCACCTGTGATATTGTTTCTGCTGGTTCTGCAGCCTTCTTTGCCACGGGTAAATCCGGCGGGACCGGATTGTTCAGGATACTCTGTGGCTAATCTCCGTTGTGGTATTCGTTTCAGATACCGGTCTTCTTGTACTGCTGCCTCTCTTCTGCAATATAGCCAGAGATGTCTACAGTTCGTGTAGTCTGATATTTGTGCCTGATTTCTTTCTTTGTTGATGAGACAGAATTGACATGGTCATAGCGGTTATCCCAGTTTGCGGATAAAGTGTAGTACTCTTTTAGAGACTCGCCTATTCACCAAACGGACTATTCTGGGTGGTTCGGGATATCAGCAGAAAGGAATACCTTTCGACTAAGTTGAACAAAACTGTGAATGCCAGGATAATAAGCACCCACCTCTAAAGGTCTGTGATGGGCGAAAACATACCCGCCGGGCTGATAGAAACCGGTATGCTGGAGAGAAAACCAGTAACCGGAGGGAACGGGTGCTTAAAGTGGACCAGAAAGAACAGATTCGCAGGGACTTCTTTATTGAAGGTAAAAGTATACGTCAGATCGCCAGGGAGCGGCACCATGACCGGCGCACAGTCCGGGCAGCAATTCGGGATGCTGGTCCGCCCCACTACACACTATCCAGGCCTCGGGTAAGACCGTCCTCGGCCGGTTCGTCGCCATCATAGACAAGTGGCTGGCAGATGACAAATTCCAGCCGGCCAAGCAGCGCCACACCAGCCGGCGCATCTATCACCGGCTCATCGAAGAGCACGGGTATACCGGCGGCGAGTCCACCGTCCGGGAGTATGTGCACAAGCATCGTACCAGGCAGTGTCCGGTCTTCATACCGCTGGCCTATGAGCCCGGTATGGACGCCCAGGTCGACTTCGGCGAAGCCAGGGTGATAATGAAGGGCCGTCCTGTCACCGTCCAGCTCTTTGTCGGGCGGCTGTGCTTCTCCAAGATACCGTTCCTGGTGGCTTCACTCAACCAGCAGCAGGAGGCCCTGTTCGAAGGGCATGAGAAGGCCTTTGATTTCTTCGGCGGTGTGCCCCGCACCATCTGGTACGACCGGCTTTCTCAGGAGGTAATGACAATGACAAAAGAGATGCTCAGCCAGCACCATCTGAAGCGTCTCAGGCTGCCCACCATGGGTCACCAGTACGAGAAGCTGGCGCAGGAAGCCGCCAGGGATAACCGTCCTTACGAGGACTTCCTGCTAGGACTGCTCGAAGCGGAGGTAGCCCAGCGGGAAGAGAATACCCGCAAGCGCCTCATCGCCCAGGCCCATTTCCCCTATATCAGCACTTTGGACCAGTTCGACTTCTCTATCATCCATTTGGTAAACAAGGCCGGCGTACTGGAGTTGTCCAAGGGAGATTACCTGTCTACAAGCGAGAATGTCGTGCTGATCGGCAACATGGGCACCGGCAAGACCCATACCGCCATCGCCCTGGGGCTGCTGGCCTGTCAGATGGGAAAGAGGGTGCGTTTCTACACCGCCACCGCTCTGTTAAACGAGTTCCTGGAGGCCCAGGACCAGCATTCCCTGGGCAAGCGCCTGGCCCAACTGGCCAGGCTGGACCTGCTCATCGTGGACGAGGTGGGCTTCGTGCCGTTTACACCGGAAGGGTCCCTGCTGCTTTTCCAGGCATTAAGCGAGCGCTATCTGAAGGGGAGTCTGCTCATTACATCAAACCTGGAGTTTAGCCGGTGGCTGGAAGTCTTCGGCGATGAGCGGCTGACGGAAGGACTCATGCATGTCCATTGCCACCCCTTTAACTCTCTCGGGCTGTAGAAGAGTATCCAAATACTCTTCTACTTTCTGCCTTCCTCGCCCCTCGACTACCTCCATTACCTTTCACACCAAAGAGTGTAGAACCATATTTTATCCCCAACCTCTGGTAATTGCAGAGCTTTGCTTGGCCAAGTAATTTTCCAGGCATGACGGAGTGAGTGATTGTGACGATCCCAGTGACTGTGACGCTATGGACACTCGTGCAGCCTGCTGGATGTGTGCCTG
>DUES01000067.1 GCA_011192055.1 Dehalococcoidia bacterium | reverse complement strand
CGACTGACGGCTGTGCTACAACGATTGCAGCAGGCAGCATGATATCCGAACTGTCAAAAGGAAAGAACATTGTCAGAGCACTGGGCATATCACAGCAGGAGGTACTCAGTGCCCTGGGTGGATTACCTGAAGAAAGCGAACACTGTGCCCTTCTTGCGTCCAATACCCTGAAAGAGGCACTCAAGGACTATCTTGTCTATAAAAAGGATCCCTGGAAGAGAGCATACAAGAGATAATAGCTGAGTAATAGTCTTATTACCAGCGATGGTACTGTAAAACATTTCGGGAGATGGCCATGTCGATACGTATTACTACACTGAGTGAGAACACGGCGAACTACGGTGTCATAGCCGAGTGGGGACTCAGTATCCTGGTCGAAGTCGATGGGACGAGTATTCTCATGGATACCGGACTGAGCTTCTCGGCAGTGCATAATGCCGCGCGTATGGGAGTAGACCTCACAACGATTGACAGCATAGTGCTCAGTCACGGACATGCCGACCATACCGGAGGTTTAAGAGAGGTACTCGAAATAAAGGGTGCGGTAGATGTGATTGCTCATCCTGATATCTGGACAGCAAAGTATGCTCAAAGAAAGCAGGAGAAAGAGCGTGAAATAGGTATCCCGTTCCCGCGGCAGGAACTGGAGGAACTCGGCGCACGGTTCACTCTGGCCAGAGAACCGTTCAATATCACCAGCCATGTTATGACTACCGGGGAAGTCCCGATGGTTACGGAATATGAACAGATTGAAAAAGGCCTGTTTGTTAAAGAAGGTGAAGAACTTGTACCGGACCCTTTAGCCGACGACCTTTCCCTGGTTATCGATACCGAGTTTGGACTGGTCGTGGTACTTGGTTGTGCTCACCGGGGTGTAGTCAATACCCTTCGTCATGCCCGGACTATTACGGGCAAAGAATTTATCTATGCCGTCATCGGGGGTACTCATCTCATAGGGGCTTCCGAAGAGCGGATTGATAGAACCATAGTTGACCTCCGGGAGATGGGTATTCAGAGGTTAGGCGTATCGCATTGCACTGGCTTCCATGCATCGGCAAGACTGGCTCAGGCATTCGAAGACATCTTTTTCCTGAATAATGCGGGCAGCCGGTTTGAGTTGCCCTGACCGGTCTGAATTATGCGATAAAACTGTAGTATCTTACGGGATTGAATAAATAGAAAAGGAGATAATTGGAAATGGCCGAAAAAAGACTTGCAGACAGGGAAATCGGTGAAAAGTTTGTTGGTGAGGAATCAAGACTGATTACGGGCACTGAGCTGGACTTGTTCTGCGACATAACGGGGATGAGAGGAGACGCTTTTCTTAATGACAAGGCTGCACAAGCCATGGGTATGAAAAGCAGGCTCTTACCGGGAGCAATGTCATTTGCGTTGGTGTTCTCACTACTTGGCAGGTTCCTGGGACCTGCGATATTCACCGGAGTGAATAATATGAAACTGCTTAGCCCCGTCTTTCCCAACGATAAATTAAGAGCAGAAACCGAGGTAACCGGGAGAAAAGTGACTTCCAAGGGTGACCGGGTATTCGTGACATATCTCTGGAAACTGATAAACCAGGATGATGTACTGGTTGTCCAGGGAGAAAACACCTGAATGGTCGCCATGTAAAGAGGGCCGTGTTAGCTCTCTTAAGAATTAACGGAATCGAATATAGCAGTAAACAGTACAGGGGATTTGTAGCAGCTTCTTTTAGAATTGAAACCGGGCTGGTTGCCGGTTATGTCAGTTTGATTGCGAGTCATCTCTGACAGCATTAAAACCGACACAGGCGGGTTCATACTGCATCTACTGAAATACCGGCTGATTTATTCATTCTGGGTCACTGTTTCTTCATAACAAAGTATACTGAACTGTTGCGCTCGGGACTTTTCCTGAACATGTCCAGTTCTGTCTGGGCCTGGTGAAGCACTTCGGGCAACTTGAAATCACCGGTATGTCGTGCTAAATACTTCTGTACCAGCTTCTCGAGGGGGACGAAGTATTCGGTTCGCCATGTTTCCGTACTCAATAGGAAGTAACCCAGCAGTTCATAGCTGTAACGGGAGAATGCTTCCAGTTTCGCCGGGACATCCCCCTGCTCGTCATGGACTACCATAAACCCGCCCGGTTTGAGGAGCCGCTTCCACTCCTGCAATCCTTTCTCGAAACCGATTGTATAAATGGAGCCTTCCGACCAGATAATGTCAAAGCTCTCCTCCGTAAAATCCATGTCGAACATGGAACAGTGTATTGCCCGTACACGGCCGGTTAGTCCCTCTGCCCGTATTGCCTTTGTGAAGGTATCCAGTGCCGGTCGGTCAATGTCTATTCCCGTCACGTCTCCCCGGCTCAGCTTCGCCAATTCCAGGGTAGGGAAACCGGAGCCGCAGCCTATATCGAGAATTCGAGGGTTGTCCACGTGGGGAAGCATCCGAAATGCCTTCCTCGTGTATTTCAGTAAATGTTTTCGTATCCCGTCTTTCCGTACCTGGAACTGCTCATCTCCATTCATCGGCAACCGTTCTCCTTGAATACAGCGTTACCAATTGGGAGAAGTATTATCCTGTTGCCATCTATGCTAGCCCATTTTACCGGCGCCCTGCAGCTTATCCGCAACATCTTTCATACCAAGCTCTTCCAATCTAGACCTGGTTGGTACACCGGTTCTGGCATTCCAGCCGCGCAGTTCGTAGAACCTGTCTTTGAGAGATTCCCATCGCTCCCTGTCCAGCGGCTCCGACATTGTCTGACCCTTTAGTGATTGCAGAGTCGTGATATCAATGTCGCCTTTTCCCTCGAACCAGATAGGGCTGACTGTGTCATCGTCTCTCTGGCGGTCTTCTCTGAATACCATTATTGCCCGGCGCAGGTTATAAATCTTTGCGCCCGCTTCCCACAGCTGGTCTACATCATAGTCGATACCCGTAACTGCCGATAAGGCACTGCTCTCGAAGACCCTGATGTCCATTTCAGGGGGATGGAAGAACTGCCCCGGAGGGCTGGCAAGTTCGCAGATGGTCAGTGAATTCTTCAGGCTCTGGTTGTTCTGGACCCACACGACTTGACGTTCCGTCCCCTCATAAATATTCTGGTGCTTTCCTTCACTTTCTCCTTTAAGATAGCCGCCGGGCACACCAAACCAGTCGGCAATCTCCTTGTTGCTGCCAAAACCGTGCGCAGGATAACGCACGTAGTCCTGGCATGAATTCATCGGGTCTCTGTTGTCGGTTGCCCAGTGCAGCGACTCCCCGACACCCCTGTTGTGGTGTCTCTGATTACCCCAGGCAGGGAAGATGGCACTGTAAAGGTCTCTGGCATCCTGTCCGAACTGCTCAACGGCTCTCGCGACGCCCTGGGATAAAGGGCTGGTCCCTGCCGCAATTCCGTTCAACAGCTTTTCTACAAACTCATGATGCGCTTCCTCGTCACCATACTCCGGTTCAAACGGCAGGTCTAACAGCGGGAAAGATGATAGACCCAAATCTTCCTTCTTCACCAGTCCCATCGGAATGGCGTGTCTGAGGAAGTTCATTAGTCCTGACAGGTCGAAGTTGTTGATACCCAGTTTCTGGGCAAGCAGGTTCGCTCTCCAGGTAGGTCTGGTGGCGTATTGGTTTGAGTATCCATACCAGATGTCGGCACACATCTGGGTACCCTTGCCAAGCCCGGGGACGTTGTAGAATCCATGGCACTGATAGGGACACGCGTAACAGCCCGTGAACCGCTTTAGGTACTTCTCCTTCATCTCCTTCCAGATGTGCAGGCTGCAGTTGGGATATCTTCCCCATGTCATGTTCGGTCCTGCCACCCAGTCTCCGGCTTCTTTCCGTTGACGAATGAGTTCCATGAAGTCGTCAGGCCGTGCAATTTTAACGGTACCCGTTCCACGGGTGACGATTGCCTTCAGGTTCTTGGAACCCATCACGGCACCGTAGCCGCCCTGTCCGGCGGCGCCGGAGGTCTCGGTGATGATGATGGCTATCCGGCTCAGGTTTTCACCGGCAGGGCCTATGGTGAGTACCGAGGCCTTCGGGTGACTGTCCGTCAGCACCTGCTGGGTCTCAAACGTATCAAGGCCCCACAGGTTACGGGCATCCTTAATCTCCACATCATCATCAAGTATCGACAGGTAGACCGGCTTCTCCGCCTTCCCGACAACCACGATACCGTCGTAGCCGGCGTACTTGAGTTCCGAAGGGAACTTTCCCCCGAACCCGGAGTAGGT
>DUES01000066.1 GCA_011192055.1 Dehalococcoidia bacterium | reverse complement strand
GGTATTCCTGCTGGCAGATAAGTCTCAGTTCGTCATCTGTAGCCGGTTCGGCTTTAACGACCTGGTAGTTCCCGTCCGCTGCCAGGTTCTGCTTCAGGAATTGGGGAAAAATCTCAAAACGGTCCCCTTGAAAGGGGTGGTCAGGACCAAAATCGTACTCCTTCAGTTCTTCTCGATGCAGGATGATATATGCCATCTTTCCTCCGTATTGTGATAAAGATTAAGCCGCTGACTCCCCTCATTGCAGGCCGAACTGTACTTGCTGGTTTGTCAAACCAGCGATGAGGTATTTAATTCTACGCGAACTGCATTACCTTTGCAACAACAACGATTGTTTGCCATTGACCTTTGCTGCCATAAGACGTACGATATGGGTTAGTCAGACTCTACTAATAAAGGGAAGTGCGAATAAAAACAATGCTATGGCGCAATATGGAGTGGCCGGCTTATGGGCCACCGCGGCAGGAAGATGAACTTGAAGGAAACCAGGAAGGTCTGGCAAGTGTAAATGAATACAGAATTGAGGTGACCAAAGCATCCGAACCGGACCCGGTTGTCGAAGTCAGGGACCTTTTACAAAGATTATATGGTGAGGTTGATAGAAACAGTAAACCAAATCCATTTGTAGCCAGGTACAGGCGACTGAGAGGGAGTGCTCTGCCGGAGACAGGAGAAGACTATGGTTCGGACCATTTTCTTGGCCTTGTTGATTACCGGTACTGGCCTTCACTGAAGCTGGGTTATATCGAGAATGTACGGGTGGGTTCCAGTATGCGACGCAAAGGACTTGGCCGTAAGCTGGTCGACTTCGCTGTTGATTACATGCACGGCAAAGATGTCCGGCGTATCTATTCCTTCGCGGTTAATCCGGAGGGATATGGACTACTCGCTGGTTCCGGATTTGAACCAGAACCGGCAGATGATACCGAACGTCCCTGGCGGCGGTGGTTTTACCTGCCATAAGGCATACCTCTGATACCATCTTGCCGGAGTATCTGTTCATATTTACTATGAAAGTATGTCAGCCGGGCGAGACCGGACTGATTTAATTCTCAGGATTCCACCGATACCATCACCGCAGCATTGCAAATGGTAATGCTGTCTGACTCGCTGGTTGCTACATCCAGTCCGCCGGCAACTACCTTGATGGTTTTCTCCCCGAAGGGAAGGGCTTCCAGTACGGCATCACTGTCTACGGTCTCCGGTTTGGGAGCACCTATGGTGACATCTACGTACATTTTGGGGCGGATGCCCTGTTTCATGATTTCACCGAGGTACAGCAGCGAACCATGGCGAATCGCGTCGTCAACTGCTCTCCTGGCTGCTTTGGTACAATCACCACCATGCATATCTACCCCGTTACCCAGTTCCATAATCAGTTTTGTTTTTGCCATGTTTTCCCCCTCCGCTTTGACTGCATATTTTGTTAATCTTTTGACTTCAGGCGTTCTGCGTTTATTAAATTGCTGACCATTTTCTTGCGGCCTGTTCCTTCTGTTGCTAAGGCTTCTTGTCCAACATAATACGCACCCGGCGGTATCCCGGTCAACTGTACGGACTGTGCCGGTTTGGTTTTGCAGCTATAATAGACCAATGAGAGAGAAGTGAGTTTCCGCCGGTTTCACGTAATGACGGAATAGTCACTTCCCCTTGAATTCGGGAGGCCTTTTTTCCAGGAAAGACCTGATTCCCTCCTCGCGGTCTTCGGTATTAAAACTGTAGTCCTGTCCAAAGAACTCCAGTCGACTGCTTACGGCAAGGCTGGTTTCCAGGGCTTGGTATATCATCATTTTTGCAGTGCCGATAGCTATCGGTGGCCCTTCAGCGATGCTCCTGGCCATCTCGCGGGTAGCTTCCTGAAGCTGGTCAGCCGGTACTACTTCATTAACCAGGCCGATATCTTTAGCTTCTCCGGCACTGAGCATTTTCCCCGTAAAAACCAGTTCACAGGCCTTGGCCGGGCCTACCAGTTGAGTCAGCAGGTATGCACCGGCCGATTCCGGGGGAATGCCCCTGCGGACCCAGATTGCACCAAACCGGGCATCTTCCGAAGCAATCCTGATATCGCAGGACATTGCCAGGCTAAGCCCCTGGCCCACGGCAAAGCCGTTTACGGCGGCAATGGTCGGTTTGACCATGTTTCGGAATGTATCGGCATATTTCATTAAGCCCTTGGGACCGCCGGACAGCTTTGTCAGCGGGGTCTGCCGCTGTCTGACTTCGGCGGAGTCGCCAGGCCGCTCTTTCACGTCCTCCCCGGCACAGAAAGCCCGGCCAGTTCCGGTCAATACCAGCACTCTCGATGATGTGTCACTCTCTGTTTCTTCAATTGCATGCCATATTTCACGGCTCATTTCCGAAGACAAGGCATTCAGCCTGTCAGGTCGATTAAGTGTGATAGTGGCAATACCCTTGTTCTTATCCAGGATGATGGTCTTGTAGTCCATTTCCTCTCCCTATCTGAAAATACCTATACGGCTGCCAGGAGTTTGGTTATCTGCTGCCGGTGATACGTCGGTTCACCGAGGAAGTTATACAGGGAACGTGATGCCCTTGTATGGAAGCTGAGAGCGTGTTCCTTTGAGTAGCTGACGCCGCTGAATACCTGGTGCCCGATTGTGCAGAGTTCCCAGTAGGCCTGGCTGGAAAGGACCTTGGCCAGGTGTATGCTTTCCGCAGCCGGTCTCTGTGTATCAAGTTTCCAGAGGGCTTCATAGGTAGCCCAGCGGGCAGCATCCAGGTGCGTTACCATATTGATAATCATGTCCTGGACCCTTTGAAAGCGGCCGATAGGAATACCGAACTGTACCCTGATACGGCTGTATTCCAGCGCCATCTCAAAGACAGCCTGAGAACCTCCTACCTTATAGGCACAAAGAACGGGTATGGCTTTCTCGATAGACTTTTGCAACAACGGCCACCCCATGTTTTTGCTACCAAGCATAGCTGCTGCGGGCACCTTCACAGAATCGAACTTTACCTCGAAACTGCGCCCCGTGAGAAACCCCGGCAACCGGTTTACTGATATTCCCTCGGATTCCTTATCTACCAGGAAGAGAGAAATTCCTTTAGCCGTATCAGACTCTTTTCCCGTACGAGCGACAACAATAAAATGAGTGGCAGCCTGAGCGTCCATGATGAAGAGCTTCAGTCC
The DNA here is from genome assembly GCA_011192055.1 of Dehalococcoidia bacterium. Next base: position 6,210 of record DUES01000066.1, on the reverse strand, counting down.
GTCAAGTATGAAATCACCATTCTTAGCGGCAGCCGCTGTCTGTATCAGTCCGGGGTCCCAGCTGTAATCAGGTTCAGTCAGTGCCAGGGTCAGGATTTTCTTTCCTTCGGCAATATCAGGAAGAAACTGCTGTTTCTGTTCTTCAGTTCCTGCTTCCAGGACAATCAGGCTGCCCAGTATCCCGGAAGAAAAATACGGTCCCGGTAGAGGTCCGGTGCCTATCGCTTCAAAAAGAACCCCGGCGCTGGTCAGCTGGTTCCCTGTACCGCCATACTGTTCCGGAATTATAATTCCCAGCCAGCCCATTTCTACTACTCTTCGCCAGAGTTCACCGGTGATACCGGTATCTGTTTCCTGCAGGCGCTGGATAACCTCCTTGGGAGCATCCCGTTTCATGAAATCAAGCGCCGTTGCCTTTAACATCTCTTCACTTTCGGTGAGATTCAAATCCAGACTCATTTGTCCCCTCCCGAGATTAAACTTCGTTTTTCATTCCACTCTGTTAATCCTGTCTTATCGTCCGATAGCAAGGGCGCGTGAAACAATTATCTTCATCGCTTCCGGGGTGCCACCCGGTGCCATAGCAATACCGTTTCGCTGGGCAATTTCAAAAATACCGTCATCAAGGCGCCATTTATCCTCATCGGTGAAGCTGTAAGGCCCAAAAACCTCGACCATATCATTAATGTACTTGCCGCCGCCTAATTTTTGATACATGGCCAGATGCGGCCCTCCATAGGCGCCTCCCTTTCCGCCTGCATTCCTGATAGAGAGTAGTCGCACTATCTCGGTATAAAGATAGACATCTACTGCTTTATCAAGCAGGTAGGGGTGTTCCCGTAAACGCTTTACTATGTTCGGATTCTGCCTGCACTGTTCAAAGAACTTTTCAGACAGGTAGTTACGGGAAATCCTGCCGCCGCCGCCATGCTCAACGGCAAAGGTAGCCTGGGTCACCTTCCACCCGTCTCCTTCCTGGCCAATCAGGCAGGACTCGTGGACCCTGACATCGTCAAAGAAAACCGAGTTCTTGATTGCCTCCTGGGTTGCACCGGTCGGTCCCCAGGCACCGGTGAAGGTGGTCAGCGGGAAGAGGTCCAGCGGCTGAATGCTGATACCGGGCAGGGTGGCCGGAATAATAAAGCTGGAGAGGTTCTCATGTCTCGGGGCTTCTTTATCGCTGCGTGTCAATAAATAGAACTGCTCCGGTGGCGGGTGAAGTCCCCCAACGAAAATCTTCTGCCCGTTAATGATGAAGTATTCACCGTCGCGGACGTGGCGCAGAGCGTTTGTCTGCTGATTGGCTTCATCGGTACCCGCTTCCGGTTCGGTCATCAGTTGCCAGGTAAGTGCGTTACCGGCAAGCATGGGAGGCAGATAACGCTTCTTTTGCTCTTCAGTAGCACAGGCCAGAATAGCCGGTGCAGTCAGGGTTGTCCAGTCGTCGATAATGGGAAGAGAATGGTTTCTCTTTGCCAGTTCATCGGTTATGACGACACTGTGCGCGCCGTCCATACCGCCGCCGCCATACTCGCGGGGATATCCGGGGTAAAGCCAGCCCTTCTCACCAAGTTTACGGGCAAAGTCACGCCGTTTATGGAACTGCTCGTAACTCATCTTCTGAGCATCTCTGACATGCTCTATATCATCGGGCAGGTTCTCGTCCAGCCATGCCCCCACTTCCCTGGCAAAATCTTCCTGTTCCCGTGTATAGTCAGTAGAAAAATCCATCTCCATACCTCCTTTATATATGATATATTACCGGTGTCCGGTGCCTGATTCTATCTTGTCTTTTTATAAAGTATGACCGGGATTTCCCGTTGAGGTGGGGGCCGTCTTCAGGGTCGGACAGTGGCTGTAAGAAAAAGCGTACCGCTATCCTTAAGGAGTCTGGTGTTTAGGATTCTACCATACCTGTACCGGCAGCTTCTACTGGTTTGTGTTGAATGCCCGGTTATAACCGGATAGTCGGGAAGCTGGTGCGGATACTCGTTGTGTAGATTGACAGCCGGGTACTTTAGTTTTACTATTAGTGGCATTAACGATGAGGGCTCAGGATACCTCACAAAAACTGCAGTTGTATATCCCGAATTGAGCACAATCGTAAGTATTCTATAGAGGAGACAGTCTGATGAGTGCTGATAAAGCCTATGATGCTCTTGTGGAGCACCTGCAGTTCCCTGGCTCCACCCGTCTGCGGTCGGTATTGGAATACCTGATGACACCCGACCAGGCAAAAATAGTAGTGACGCTGCCCGGTTCACCGCAGGAAGCAGCCGAACTTGCAGGAATGGACCCTATCAGGGTGAGAGATGCCCTCGATGAACTTTTCTTCAAAGGGGTTGTCTTTCCGCGGGGAGACTTTCGCAATCGTGAGTTTTACCGCTTTGCACGGTCTATCGGTCAGTTGCACGATGCCACGATGGCATCAGAGGGACTGGACCTGGTAAAGGACCGGCAATTATTCGAGCTCTGGTGGGATTTCAAGGACAATGAGTGGTTCCCTTCAACCGCGAAAGCTGCGCAGGAAAGAGGCAATCCCAGATTACGCATAATACCGGCCTATAACTCTATAAAAGAACTTGACGGTATCCTGACCTGCGAGAATTACCAAGAGATTCTGAAAGCGCAGGAACGTATTGCGGTGGTCCCGTGTCCCTGCCGCCTGAATACGGCCGCAATCGGGCAACCATGTGACATTCATGATGAAACGGCTCACTGGGCCTGTCTTCAATTCGGACGGGCAGCCGATTACGTGGTAACACGCGGTTCTGGCAAGGAGCTAAGCCTGGAAGAAGCGCTGGAACTGAATGACGTCATTGAGGAGTCCGGGTTATTACACTGGTGGAGTAATAATACGAATACTACTGCCCTGAGATTTGCCTGTAACTGCTGCCGCGACTGCTGTTCCGACCTTGTCCCGCTGGACCAGGCCGGCCTTCCTATCGGTACAGGTTGGGAGAAGAGCCGCTACCAGGCGTATGTTGAGACTGAAGATTGCGATGGCTGTCAGGTATGCATAGACCGTTGCCCGTTCGATGCAATTGAAATGGAACGCCCGGAAGGCAGCAAGAAATACAAAGCAGTCGTTGACGCTGAGAAGTGCTTTGGTTGTGGCGTCTGCGTTGTTGGTTGTACTTCGGGAGCACTCAAGATGAAAACGGTACGACCGCCGGAGCATATCCCCGAACCCGCTCAGCCATAAGACAGCAAGCCATGTGACGTGCAATCAAAAATACTGCCGTTTGAGGTTGTACCGGATAAGGTTCTCCGGAGGGTAATGCCTGGCCGCCGCTAAACCCCGAAGGCGCCGCAATCGACACCCAGGGTCTGACCGGTAATGTTCCTGGCTTCTTCTGAAGCAAGAAACACGGCAGCATGGCCGATGTCCTCGGGCATTAATTCCCTTTTCAGCGGTGTACGTATGTTGGGCACAACAAACTTTTCCCAGTAATCCCGGGTGGTCATACCTTTGGCTTCGGGATTATTATTAATAGCCCGTTGCAGTCCTCTTTCGGCCATTCCGGTATAGACGCCACCCGGTGCCACGCCGTTTACATTGATGTTATGCTTTCCCAGTTCCACGGCCAGTGTTCGTGTCAGGTAAATCTGACCGGCTTTGGCAGCACCGTAACTCATTTGCGTCGGGACGGGCACCCTGCCGGCTACAGATGATATCATGACTATCTTGCCACCTTCCTGCTTTATGAAGTGAGGCACTATTGCCATGCTCATCAAGACCGAACTCTTGAGGTTATACTCATAGTCATCGTCCCATTCCACTTCTTCCTGGTCAACGAACGCCGCATTAGCCCCGGTATAGAAGGCCTCGGTATGAGCCCCAAAGTTGTTTACCAGTATGTCTATCCTGCCAAAGGCGTCGATGCTTTCCCGGACTACTCTGTTTACACCCTCTTTCTTTGTGATATCTGCTGCTACAGCCAGCGATTTGCGGCCCAACGCCTTAACCTCATCAGCAACTTTTGCGGATGTTTCTTCGTGCAGGGAGTTGACAATTATATCTGCCCCCTCTCTTGCCATACAGTGGACAATACCCCTGCCAATTCCACCCCCTGCTCCTGTGACAATAGCTACCTTACCTTCCAGTCTCATACAACTCATCTCCTTTTCTTTACGCCGTTAGTGCCCTGTTCCCATTAAGACCCTTTATGAGTCGTCCTGCGTACCACCCCTTTTATTCCCAATAGTGTATGTCTGCGGCACCGTGCTGTCAATATCATCCGAAAGCGAGAGGATGTTATTCCTTACCTTTCCGGAGGAGGATTGACGGTCAGACCTGACATGTGTATATTGTTAGGAATTAAGTAATGAAACCCGGAATACCTCATTTCGGGTTAAAGTGTGAAACGGCACTTAAACTGTGGGTAAGTAATATATATAAAGGAGGCAGGCAAATGAAACTTGCAGACAGGGCAGCACTTGTTGCCGGTGGCGGACAGGGGATTGGTGAGGGTATTGTGAAGTGCCTGGCTGAGGAGGGAGCAAATATCGCCGTGGCTGACATTAACGGCGATAATGCCGGTAAGGTTGCTGATGCAGTGAAGGCGATGGGACGGAAAGCCCTCGCTATTAAAGCCGACCTTACCAATGACGATGAGGTAACCAGAACAGTTAAAGAGACCGTTGATTTTTTTGGTAAGATTGACATCCTGGTCAATTGTGTTGGCGGTGTCAGCAGAGAGACAGTGGAGTTGATGATAGCTGACATGGCAGAGGCAAGGGATGAACCTCTCCCCCAGTTTTTGAGTTTCGGCTCAGAGGTATGGGACAGATATTACCGGTTGAACCTGAAATCGCATGTGATGCTGAGTCATGCGGTAACACCCCACTTCATGAAGCAGAAAAGTGGCAAGATAGTGAATATATCATCGGATGCCGGGAGACTCCCCGATACCGGCCAGATGCCCTACGGTGCTATGAAGGCAGGTGACATCTCGATAACATGGTCGCTGGCGAGGGCACTGGCTCCCTACAATGTAACGGTCAACTGTATCTGCCCGGGATTTGTTTATACCCCGCTCTGGGAAATGGGAGCAGCTGTCCGGCTGGAGCAGGCACGTTCTACCGCCAAAGATATTGAAGAATTAAGCCCTTATGAGTTCTGGCTGAAGTATATTGTTCTCCCCGGTACGCCCCTGGGGAGAGAACAGACGCCGGAGGACATGGGACGTGCCGTGGTCTTCTTCGTTTCCGAAGATGCCAAGAATGTCACAGGCCAGGTATTACATGTGAATGGCGGTACGGTTATGCGTTAGCGATGCAGGACGGGATGCATTGTCACGAGTATAAATGAGAACCGGAAATTAATAAAAAACAGGAGGTAACATGACTGGCGAAGAAACAAAGAACTGGACATTTCACCACCTGGGTGTGATTGTCGCGGATATGGAAAAGGCTGTTGAGTACTATAAGTCCCTTGGAATTGCAGATTTTCCCCCGGAGGCTCCCCGGCCTGCCAATCCGCCCACATGGCAGGAGTTTACCGTTTATGGTGAGACCTTTATCAGGAATGGAGAGTTACTTGTCCCCCCAAAGCCTGGGGGAAAGCCGGGTGAAATCAGGTGGTGTTCGATTGGTGGTATCGCGTTAGAGTTGACGTTGCCCGGTAACGGTGCTTTCAGGACCATTCACAATGATTTCCTGGATAATTTCGGGGAGGGTATTGAGCACTGGGCCTACGGTGTTTCACCCGAAAACTGTGAAGAAGAAGTGGAAAAGATGAAGGCAAAGGGACTGCCGGTCGTGATGTCCGGTGAGTCATCGAATGGCGGTGGTTTTATCTACTTTGATACACGCAAGGTTGGCGGTGTTATTACTGAACTGATGCAGGTCCGCAGCGCGTAAACGTACGCAGCGCGTAATCGGATTAATCAATCCAAAATGGAATGGTGAAAGGAAGTTAAATGGGTATTGCAGATTTTTCCCTGGAAGGCAAGAAGGCTGTTGTGGTCGGCGGCAGAAAAGGACTGGGCAAGGCTTATGCCCTCACCTTTGCCGAAGCCGGTGCCGATGTCGCTATCGCTGATGTAGAGGTCGCCGATGGCCTCCTCGACGATGTGGCCGAGAAAATCAGGGCGTTTGGTCGCCGTGCCCTGACTGCCCAGGTTGATATTTCAAAGAAGGCTGATATTGACAATCTGGTCCAGAAGGTGATGGCCGAATTCGGCACCATTGATATCTGGGCCAACG
>DUES01000065.1 GCA_011192055.1 Dehalococcoidia bacterium | reverse complement strand
GATAACCGACGAGTATAAGGGTGACTTCAACGAGATTAAAAACAACCTCAACATGCTCATTAACGCCATCAGCACACTTGTATCCGAAGCCGGGACGCTGGCCCAGGCGGCAGTGGAAGGCAAGCTTGATACGCGTGGTGACACCGACAAGGTACATGGCGACTTTGCCGCCATCGTCAAGGGGGTCAACGATACTCTCGATGCCGTCATCGGCCCGCTCAATGTAGCTGCCGAGTATATCGACCGCATCAGCAAGGGGGACATACCCGAGACGATAACCGACGAGTACAAGGGTGACTTCAACGAGATCAAAAACAACCTCAACATGCTCATTAATGCCATCAGCACACTTGTATCCGAAACCGGGATGCTGGCCCGGACAACAGTGGAAGGCAAGCTTGATACGCGCGGTGACACCGACAAGGTACATGGCGACTTTGCCGCCATCGTCAAGGGGATCAACGATACTCTCGATGCCGTCATCGGCCCGCTCAATGTAGCTGCCGAGTATATCGACCGCATCAGTAAGGGAGATATCCCCGAGACGATAACCGACGAGTATAAGGGTGACTTCAACGAGATCAAAAACAACCTCAACATGCTCATTGATTCACTGAACGAAATAAACAGGATTACGCAGGAGATCGCTACCGGTAACCTGACGATAAAAATTGAAAAACGGTCGCAACAGGATAAACTTATGATAAGTTTGACCCAGATGACTGAAAATCTGATAGAGGTTATTTCCAATGTGAAAAACAAAGCGAACGATCTGGGTAAATCGAGCAAGCAACTGAATAAAGGTGCCGAGCAGTCAGGAAAGGCAGTGCAGCAGATAGCCAGCTCCAGCCAGCAGATGGCTAAGGGAGCTCAGGACCAGTCGCAAAATACACAGCAGGTTGCCTCAGCTATGAATGAGGTTAACGAGACGGTGAATTCAATAGCCGGTTCCTCACAGGAACAGACAAAGATGGTAGAGCAAGCTTCTTCTGTGATCAATCAGATGGCGAGTGGCATAACTCAGGTAGCGGGCAACGCCCAGGCGGCTACTGAAGCGGCGTCAAAGTCCTCTAAAGCAACCCAGCATGCTGATGAGATGACCAAGAAAACCGCCGATGCCGTAAATTCCATTAAGGAAAGCATTGACGCGATGGCAGCACAAGTCAACGAGATGAGTAAGCGGGCAACCGAGATTGGCAAGATAGTGTCGACGATTGATGACATTGCTGCCCAGACAAATCTACTCGCACTGAATGCCGCTATTGAGGCCGCGCGTGCCGGTGAGCATGGTCGCGGGTTTGCCGTGGTGGCTGACGAAGTCAGGAAGCTTGCCGAGCGTACCGCTGTGGCAACCAAGGAAACATCCGGGATTATCGGTGATATGCAGAATTCGGTCAAGCAGGCGGTCGAGGGGGCGGAAAGCGCCAATAAACAGGCGGTCGAAGGCGCTGAGCTTTCCTCAGAGACGGCGGAAGCCCTCATGCAAGTATTGGAAGAAGTGGAGAAGGTGCAGCAGCAAATCGAGCAGATATCGGCTGCGTCTGAGGGGATTAATGCATCGAGTAACGAGATAGTTAACACTATAGATGTTGTCAGCCAGGCTGCGGAACAGAATTCCGCCGGCGCTCAACAGATGCTGGCGAATGCCAACGAAATAAGTAAGTCAATCGAAAATGTTGCCGGTATCTCCGAGGAGAACAGTGCCGCCACTGAGCAGGTATCAGCCTCTGCTCAGGAAGTAAATGCCCAGGTAGAGGAGATTGTAACTTTGTCCCAGTCACTCGATACTATGGCTATTGACCTCCAGGAAGCGGTATCTACGTTTAAGCTCAACGGAACCAGAGATGTCAGAACAGGGCAGGCTGACTAAAGAGAACGGGGCAGGTGGGGTAGAAACCCCACCTGCACACTCTTAAGCCTGGTAATAATTAGACAGAGGATACAAAGTAATGACAACAGAAAAGCAACTGGCGGTTCATGATATTGCCGGGGAACAGTATGGTGCGGATATCAAATGAGAGAGATTATCCAGATGCAAACCGTAATCATGGTACCAGAATCACCATCATTTGTGGAAGGGATGATTAATCTTGGAGGAGTAGTTATCCCGGTGGTCGACCTTCGAAAACGGTTTGGACAGGAATATTTAGACATAAGGCAGGGATATGGAAAATAGTAATGCATGGCCAGTGGTAGTAGAAAAGATGGAAGAGCTACGCAGCCTGACTGAAGAACAATGGAAAACAGGAGGATGGGAAATAGCCGTACTTGGTGAACGTGTCCTCAAGGTTACGGCGAACTCGAAGTGCGCAGCCGGATACCTTAGAACACAGGCAGAAGCATTCCAGGCAACGACAGACTCGTTCATACAGACAGCCAGAAAAAAGATTGAAGGACCAGAAAGATAGAACAGTTTGGAGACTAAATTGGTGAGCGGCTATTACTCTAATCCTGGCTTCTCATCGGATTGCACGACACAACGACAGAGTCGCCTGGGTTAGGGGATACGTTCACATTAAGGAAGAAGACTCTTGGCTCCACTAATATTTCTTGCTCGTACCAGGTAAACTGCCCGTCCAGATTCGATACCGTTTGCCTTTAGTATAAAGTGAAAATCATCGCTGAACGAACGTTGGGATGTCTGCCCTTTCATGCGTATATACCGAGTATTTAAAGTGATGTTACCATTCGGTACTCTTATCCCGTTTGGCTTTTTGTGCTTTTCTTTTACTTTCAGACAGGGAGCCCCAACTGAGAACACCGATGGCGGTCGTAACTGCTTCTTTTTCTTCGGCGTCAAGCGAGGGCTTGTCTAACAGGCTTTTTAAGATAGCGATTGCTTTTTGATATTCCATAGATTTAATGCAGCTAGTCTATCACAAGAAAATATCCAAAATAAAGAAACTATAAGGCCTATAAGGCATTGTAATAAGACCTGTCATTGACTGCTTCATTGGTTGTTCCAGGGTTAATAATAAAATCAGCAAAATAATACTCAAGTGTTTTTCTTATTTCTCCTTGATAAACTTGCGTCTGTAATGTTCATAAGCAATCACCTGGTGTTAAACAAGAAATCCGATTGTCAGGGCTCATCCCCGACTTCACTTCTGATGATTTGGAGGAGTGAGTAACGCGAAAGGGCACTTTCCGGGCAATTATCGAGTAAGTGAGAAGCAGGTCTGTATCTGTGGTCAGAATAGTGTGTGAGCGGATCAAAGAATGAGACTGGCGGATGTGCCGTAGAAACTCCCACAGGTCGCATTGTGTGTCACATCCGGGGCGACTATACCCGGTTGCGTCCGATCATTGTCCGCTGGATGCAGGGGGGGAAGGACTCCAGCTTCACCGGCTTCAACTACTGCGGCGTCTTACTGTATAGTGCCTTGCTCGTTTGCGCTCTATAGGTTCCTTGTACCCGCAATCGGGGACAGAGCAACACCAGAATGGACCTTCTTTCGACATCGGAACCTGCCGTTTACTCTCCATGCACCGGGGACACATCCTGGCGGTTGTCCTCCTCGCTATTCTGATTAATGTTACTATCCCCATAACAATAAAGATTGGGAATAGAACGGCCTCAATCCATTTCTCCCCGTAATCGTTGATGGTCATCAATACCTTGTCGCCATTGAAGAACGCCAGGAAAAACATGATGATAGTGTGTATCGCCAGGCTCAGTAGCAGGCCGACTGAGAAAAGCTCGAATACTCTCATTCAACCACTTCCCCGATACTCATCCGAGTTTGCGGTTGGGGTAGTGCGTGAGGGTCTTGGCGAACCAGGCTGTTTGCCGTTATGGAATTCACCCGGTAGTCCCGGGGGAGAACGGGTGTGTTGACAGTTTCACCAGGGATGAGAGAAATGAACACCTGGAATGGGAGGCATTCCGGTATGGCCGAAGACCAATGGCAGGGCATGAGCATTTCAATTCTCATGCTGGAATGGACCCTCCTCCTCTGATGTATATGGATATTGTTCTGCCCTGGTTTGAGGAACCAGGTTTTCACCACCAGCCTGTACAAACGTGAGGGTCGTCTCTATAAGTTTGATTATCAGGCTCCTGGCTGGAAAGGGCAGCTTGTTAACCCGGTCGAAGAGGAGCTTCAATCGGCCGTCAGTGATATCCGCTTCAAGGCCAAAGTCTATATCCTCGAGCAGGCCGGCCAGGTACCAGAGATACTGCCTCCTGACGCCAAGATAGTCCGCAAGCTGGTTCAGCGAAGTCAGGGTCGGGTGATACTCCCTCTTGAGGATGTTGCGAACTGTAGCAGCACTAAGTCCTGCCTTTATGGACAGTCCACGGAGGGACAGACCCCTCTTGCGGCATTCTTCCCGCAGATAATCATCCAGTTCTGGCTTCAGAACTCCCCCTCTATCTGGTGCCAGGTGATGCTGGTTTTATTCCGGGAGTTTTCACTCTCGTATCCTAATATATATATTATATATATAGTAGCACTCTACCGGAATATTATCAAAATACACTTGACAAAACAGTTATAGGGGTGTATAATCTCGTACTCACATCTGGATAAATACGTATCCCCATCCTCGCGATAGAATTTCTTTGTGAGGATTATTATGGGCGTCAACAATAAAAAGCGGTCAAGTATCAGCGTTAAATGGAAGACAAAGGACGCCCTGGATTCACTAAAACATGCCGGCCAGAGTTATGACGGTCTGATTCAGGAGTTAATCAAGTTCTGGAAGGAAAAGGGGAAAGGAGGTGAGGCGATATCGAGGTGAAAGATAATGGCGTGAGGGATTCCATGAATAGACCTGGGAGGTCAAGGAGCATGATGAAAGGAAAACTTAAATCAATAGGGCGTATGACACTGGCCGTGGTGCTGATCTGTAGCCTGGGATTGGTGATGGCATTGCCTTCCGGTGCAGCTGGTGGCAGTGTCAATTACAGCTTCGCTGTATCGGGCAACGGCACTGCAGCGTGGTCTGTGGAAAACCCGGTATCGGGCAGCTACTCAGTGAAACTCGTCGGCGGACCGCAAACGGGGAGTGACTATGCCGCTGTTGTCATACCAATGAACGGTTCAATGACAATGAGTGAAGTTACTGCATTCGTTTACAACTACACCTTTGAAAACGACGGCGAATGGGGACCACACATGTGCTTCTACACCCATGACCCTGTAGATTCGGAAACAGCAGATATAAGCCTGTATAGCGGAGGTTTAGGGCCACCTCCAGGCACCCCGGGTACCGCAGGTCTCCATACTATCGCTGTAGATGGAGTAACCCCCGGTTTCTTCTGGTATGGAAGTGAGACAGGCAGCAGCCTTACCCAGGGACTACCTAATATGTACACCCTGGAGCAGTTCCAGACAGATGATGCTTTCAAGGACCACGTTATTGACAGGATACAGATCGAGTACGGCTGGTGGAGTGCAGGTAATGCTTCTGAGCCGGCATATGTGGATAGCATCACCCTGAATACCACCACCTATGATCTTGAACCTCCTCTGCCTCCCCTGGACGAGGACTACTACCAGACCGGGGACTCACCCGTAATCACCATATATGACGCCGCGGCTAACACTGCGCCGGACGCTATGGAAACTATAGCCGTCTATGTGTATAGCGAGACCCTTGACGACCTGGGTGCAATCCCGGTCCTGATTGCCCTGCAGGAAACGGGGCTGGATACGGGCGTGTTCGCCGGAATATTCACACTGGTTGGAACAACGCCGGGGACGGGCGAGCTTCTGGTAAGCCATGGCGATTGGGTGAGCCTATCTTACCCGGTATTTGGTTCAGTCATAGATATGGCCTATGTTGATAACGTTTCCCCCACCATAGATAACCTTACACCGGCGGATGGAGCTATGGTGACCACAGTTACCCCGACCATCTCGGCGTCGCTTAACGATGATCTGGCCGGCATCGACACTGACTCAGTGGTGATGACGGTTGACGGTATCGTTGTGACTGCAGTTGTGACGCCAACCAGTGTATCCTACACACCAACCACTGACCTGACAGAAAACAGCCATGCTGTGACGGTTGACGCCTCCGATATGACAGGGAATCCGGCTACGCAGGCAAGCTGGTCGTTCACCGTGGATATAACTGCTCCCGGGATAACCGGCCAGGAAGCAACACCACCTGTAGTGAAACCGAATGAGGAGAATACCATTGTCTTCACCGCCGGTGTTACCGATGCCACCTCAGGAGTCGATAGTGTCACCATTGACCTTTCGTCCATAGGTGGGTCGGCTACAGCGGAAATGCTTGATGATGGTGTTGCCCCTGATGCTGTGGCGGCCGACGACACATATACCGCCGACATTACTGTTACCATCGTCACTGAGGGTACATATTCCCTGACAGTCACGGCTGCGGATGCGGCCGGTAATGAAGCTTTTGCCGACGTAGCCCTCGTTGTTTCCAGTGACATCGTAGACCCGGTTATTACCGACCCGGTCATCACCTACAAATACGGGACTTCAGTCCCGCCCGGTGATACCGTAGATATCTCAGCCACCGTTACTGACAATGTGGGTATGGGTACCGTCACCGCAACCTGTGATGCTTTCGATGCCGTAGATAACACGATACCCCTGACGGCAGGCAGTGACATATACACCGGAACAGCGAAAATTATCTCAGATACGAAGTGGGGTGACTACCCCGTCACAATCACTGCCCAGGATGCCAAGGGGAATGAAGCTGAAGACACCAGTCTTACCATCACGGTTGAAGCCGGAGCTACCGGTGCCGAGATAGTGATGGCTGAGGGCTGGAACCTGATTTCGCTGCCGCTGATACCCGATGACGCCGATATCACAGTGGTTATCAGTGATACTACCCTTGCGTCGGGAGATACCAGCAGTGTGGGCATCGTAAGAGCGTACGACCCTGCTACCGGGGATTTCCCATTCTACAAGCCTTCGGATGGCAGCGGTGCCCTGGCCGAGATGCGGGATGGACAGGGCTACTGGGTCTTTATGAACGAAGCTGATACCCTGACCGTCACCGGCAGGGAATGGCCCGTACCGCCTGACGTACCGCCCTTCTACACCGTCGTTGAGGAATGGAACCTGATCGGCTTCAAGTCTCTGATTGATATGGATGATACTGAGTATCTCGTCAGCTTTACCGCCTACCCCGTCCTATGGAGCTACGATGCTGACGTGGGGCAGTACACAAATGTCAAGGGTGACACCATGGAAGTAGGCCACGGCTTCTGGCTCTGGGCTACCGGGGCAGGAACCATTGTGCCTCCACAATAAGCGAGATCCTTTGGGAGAGGGGCAGGACGCCCCTCTCCTGCGTAGAAGAAGGAGGGATAGGCTATGAGGTTACGATTGCTTGCTGTAACGGTAACCCTGACCCTGACCTTACTCCTCATGCCTGCCACGGCTCTGGCTCAGCCAGTGGTGCCGCTTCTTTATCATGGCAATGTAACGGTTGGCGGCACAGACGCTCCTGCCGGCACCATCATTTCTGCAGAGATAGAGGGAGAGGAGATTGCTACCAGCACCACCGCTGAGGCGGGCACTTACGAGTTGGACGTTGGTGCCCATGAGGGAGACGTAGTGATATTGAAAGTAGACGGCGTCGAGGGTGGACAGACTACACATCCTGATCCCAAGACGGCGTTTGAGGTTGTTCTTGACCTGAGCGTACCCGAACCCCTCACTGCTGAAGCAGGCGGGCCTTACTCAGGCACGGCGGGAACAGCCATAAGCCTGTCGGGCTCTGCCAGCGGCGGTACGGCGCCCTATACCTATGCCTGGGACCTGGACAACGACGGAGAGTATGACGATGCTACCGGCGACAGTCCGTCACACACCTGGGCAACAGCCGGCGACTATACTATCAGTCTTGAGGTGACCGACGATGCCTCCGCCACGGCCACAGATACGGCGACCGTGGAGATAAAAACCACAGGGCCTGTATATACGTATATACCTCCGCCAGCACCCGAGATAGAGACAAACCTGTTCGGGACGGAGGCCGGTTTTTCTATAGGGGATGACGGTGAGATACTTGAGACAATAGAAGCCACATCTGAGGATGGTACACTTACGATTACCATTCCCGAGGGTACTAAAGCCCTGGACAAGGACGGCGACCCGCTGGAGACCCTTGAAGCGGTTGTTGATGAGAGCCCGCCTGACCCGCCTGAAGATGCCCACATTATCGGGCTGGCCTATAACTTTGGACCGGATGGCGCCACCTTTGACCCTCCGCTGACCCTGACATTCACCTACGACCCTGATGCCCTGCCCGAAGGTGTCTCCGAAGAAGACCTGGTAATAGCCTTTTATGATGAGGAGACTGGTGCATGGGTAGAGTTCGAGGGCGTGGTTGATACTGAAAACCACACTATTACCGTTTTGGTTAGCCACTTCACAACCTTTGCTGTCATAGGTACGGTGGTAATACCGGAGGAGGAAGTGCCGGAGCCACTATCTCCACCATCGTTCCAGGTCAGCAATCTGGTAGTGACACCCGACGAGGTTGAAATCGGGGAAGATATTGAAATCAGCGTCCGCGTGAGGAACACCGGAGACCTGTCCGGAACCTACTTGCTGCAACTGGATATCAATGGCGAGGTAGTCCAGACCAAGCAAGTAGCTCTTGATGGACAGGGAAGCATCACGGTACCAATGATTGTCTCCGCAGAGGCTGCCGGTGTCTACAACGTGATTATTGACGACCTCAGCGGAACGTTCACAGTCACATCGGTAGTCGAGCCGGTGCTATTATCAGCCGCCGAATTCAATGTCAGCAACCTTTCGATAACCCCGGCTGAGGTAGAGACTGGAGAGACCGTAAACGTCAGCGTGCTGGCTGCCAATACCGGGGCCACTGAAGGCACCCTGACCCTGATTCTCAAGGTGAGCGGTATCCTGGTGACAACCAGGGATATTACCCTGGACGGTGGTGACAGCCAGAATGTGACCTTCACTCACTCCGAGGGAATAGCCGGGGATTATATCGTTGATGTCAACGGGCAGCAGTCTGAGTTTACTGTGAAAGTGGCAGAGGAAGAGGAATCGGAAACAAACGGAGTCCAGTGGCCTCTGGTTGGCGGAATCATAGGCGCAGCGGTAGTGGTGGCAGGATTGCTTGCTTACATGGCAATTAGCAGGCGTAGAGCCACGCAGTGAAGAAGGGGGTTGCTTGGATTGTCTCGGCTGACATACACACGTTTCATGGCTGTCATTGCAGGATATGACTTAGAGTAAACAGTGCATCTGGAAAGACACCCGCAGTATCTCTCCCAGCCCTGATGTTAGCGCGGGTGCGGGCACAGGTTCCGCATTATGTATGGGTCGGGCTGTTCTTTCCGGTTGCCTTTACAGTCATGCGGCCTCTCTCGGTACGGTTCGGAGAGAGCTACACCCTTACGAGGTCCGGTGATGCCTATCACGCCTATATGGAACGGATTCCCTGGTGGGCAGGAGTGCCGAAGTGACGGCTCCCCAGGAATGATTAGCGCTTGAGTTGCGGCCAGCCTGACAGCCAGCACGACCTTCTTCAACAATGCCGTAGCTGCATTCCGTACGCCTGTGGGACCGGGTACTTCTGTACGGATTGGTCTATCCTGTACATGTCTGCACTCGCACTTGGCCGGGTGTGACACTTTTG
>DUES01000064.1 GCA_011192055.1 Dehalococcoidia bacterium | reverse complement strand
TCCCCGATGTCGTTACTATTCCGGGTATCGAGCAGAACTGGGAGATTGAAGAGATTGCCCGTTTATATAATGAACCGAAGAAGATGACCGAGGCAGAGATTGCCGAAATGCAGCGGATGAAGGACGAACTGGGCACAAAGTTCTGCCGGCGCTGCGAATACTGCCAGCCCTGTATCCAAGAGATTCCAATATCCACGGTGATGAATATCACCAGCTTCGTCAAGCGTATGCCTCCGGAGCGGGTATTTACCGGAGGGATTGCTGCAGCCATGGAACGAGCGGCTACCTGTACCGAGTGCGGCGACTGCGAAGAAAGATGTCCCTACCACCTTTCTATCCGGGAAGTTATTGCAGATAACGTCAGGTGGTACGAAGCAGCCAGAGAAGAATACCAGAAACAAACAGCCTGAAAACGGAGAGTAATCACCACTTATGAGCAAACTGATTGACAACTTAACACAGAGTACCCAGGCAGCCCCACCGATGGGGTTCCGGATCTCCAGGTCGGCAGCAGCAAAGCCAACGTTGCAGCTTGTTGCCGATATCACCTATGATACTCCGGGGAAAATTCCCGGAGCAGATGCCGGAATAGTCCATATTTCGAGCGTAGATTCAGGTATCAGTACCATCAAGCAGGTATCCGGTGCTCTGCCGGATACTCCCGTCGGCGCATGGCTGGAAAAGGACGCCTGCAGGCAACCGGACAAGGTAACGGACCTGGGCTACGATTTCCTGGTCTGCCCGGCAGATGTCACCGCCCTGGCAGTCCCGCCGGAAGACGGTGTCGGTATAGTCCTGCAGGTAGACTCAACAATCACGGACGGCCAGTTAAGGACCGTTAACAACCTTCCTGCAGACGCCGTACTCGTGTCCGCCAAACAGGAAGAACCCGGTCCCATCACGTGGCACCAGCTCATGCTCTGGCAGCACTTTGCAGAGTTGCTGGTAAAACCATTACTGGTCAGAATCCCGCCTGGCACCGGGACTGCCGAACTCCAGATGTTGTGGGATGCCGGTATCGGTGGTGTGATTGTCACACTGGAGACCAATAAGTCAACGGCAGATTTAAAACGTCTGAGAAAACTGATTGACGGACTTACAGCACCGTCGCCACGCAAGAAGCGAAAAACGGACGCAATCGTGCCCCACCTGGAACCTGCTCACGAACCGGTAGTTGAGATAGAAGAAGACGAGGATGAATAGTCTGCCGGGAAAAGTGTAAAACACGGGAGTAACTCTGAGCTGTCCGTCAGCTCAGAGTTACCGTTAAGCACGATTAATGCTGCGATATCTGCCAGGATTTTCCTTCTGTCGTAATCGCAGGAGCAATAACCATCTCGGTCTGCTGCATCTCCCTGACAGTGGACGCACCGCAGAAACCCATCGCAGTTCTGATAGCACCAACCAGGTTCTGACTGCCATCAGTCACCGAAGTCGGTCCAAAGAGTATCTGTTCCAGTGACGCACTGGTACCAACATTGATACGCGTACCGCGAGGCAGTGCGGGGTGCGGGTGAGACATACCCCAGTGATAACCGTGACCCGGAGCCTCTTTAGCCTGAGCAAGAACAGAACCAATCATTACGGCGTCGGCTCCGGCGGCCAGTGCCTTGCAGACGTCACCACCCTTGCGGAAACCACCATCCGTAATAATGGGAACGTAGCGGCCTGATTCCTTGAAATACTGCTCCCTGGCGGCTGCACAATCGATTGTTGCCGTTATTTGCGGAACTCCAACACCAAGTACTTCACGGCTGGTGCAGGCAGCGCCCGGTCCAACTCCAACGAGGATACCATGGGTTCCGGCCCTCATAAGGTCGAGACAGGCCAAATAGCTCACGCAGTTACCGACAAGTACCGGTATTGATAACGATTTTATCAGTTCAGGGAAAATAAGACCCTTGAGGCTCTTTGAAATATGACGGGCAGTAGTCACGGTAGACTGTACGACCAGGATATCACCGCCGGCCTCGGTAAATAACGGGGCAAACCGTTTCGTATTCGCCGGTACCATCGAAGCAGCGCATATGCCTTTTCCCTCTTTGACTGCCCGGACCCGGTCACCTATCAGGTTATCCTTGATAGGTGAGGAGTATATTTTTTGAAGCAGGGCAGTTACTTTTTCCAAAGGTGCGCTGGCAATCTCTTCAAGCACTTCGGCAGGGTTCTCGTAACGGGTCTGTACCCCTTCCATGTGTAAAACCGCCAGTCCACCCAATTGGCTCATTAAAATAGCAAAATCGGGGTCAACGACGGCATCCATTGCTGACGCCAGTATCGGGATACTGAAAGTGTGGTCTTCAACCTTGAATTCGGTATTTGTCTGCTCGGGGTTAATGGTTACATCACCGGGAACAAGGGCAACTTCATCAAAACCGTAGGAGCGGCGAAGCTGCTTAAACTGAGGAATATTCATTATGCATTCCCCTTTTAATAGAATAATAACAAAGCTTGAGTCCACGCGTCAAGGTAATTTCTCCGCCAGGCAGTTACCTTTCCGTACCTGCTCAGAACGAACCCCTTAATCATATACCGGGGTGCTGCGAAGTAAAGAACCCGGTATTCCCTTTTCCCGTAATGCAGAATTTGAGACCCAATCTGGACTGCTAACGCAGTGTACGTTATAATACATAAGCTGAGGCGAAGAGGAAGGCAATGCCCGTCCTGTATGTTGTAGCAACTCCTATAGGCAATCTGGAGGATATCTCATTGCGTGCCCTGCGCATACTGCGTGAAGTGAAGCTTATTGCTACTGAAGATACCCGCAAGACAAAACGGCTGCTTAACAGGTACGAAATCAAGACACCGTTGATAAGCTTTCATGAACACAGCGGCAGCAACAGGGTCACGTATATACTTGAGCGTCTTGAGGAAGAGGATGTTGCTCTCGTTACCGAGGCCGGAATGCCCGGAATATCCGACCCCGGATATGAACTGGTGACAGGGGCTGTTCGACAGGGTTTCACCGTGACACCGGTGCCGGGGCCATCGGCAGTGACGGCAGCACTGGCTGTCTCAGGTCTCTCTGCGGAAAGGTTCCTATTCGTGGGTTTTCTACCCGGTAAGACAAATGCCCGGCGGCATGCGCTGGAGAATATCGCCGAAAATCCCGCAACACTGGTTATATTTGAAGCTCCGCATCGCCTGGCAGCGTCCTTGAATGATATTATGATAGTACTGGGTGACAGAAATATCGCCGTCTGCCGTGAACTTACCAAGATTCACGAGGAGGTCTTCAGGGGTACCGTCAACCAGGCTATAACATATTTCGTCAAACCCCGGGGTGAGTTTACGCTGGTTATCGAAGGAAATCGAGACCGGCATAAACCACAAATGACTGAAGATATCGAATCTCAGCTAAAAAAACTGCACCATTCCGGAATTCCAGCCAGGGAAGCTATTGCAAGCACAGCCACTGAGACGGGCTTATCAAGAAGAGAGCTTTACCGTGCCTGGCTCAAGATTGTCTGATGTTTGAGACTGTTATTCCGGGAATAAAACAGGTTTTGGGAGGAGTAAAACAGTGAGACAAGGATGTATATCTCTGGGTAAGGTACAATGCGATGGTTGTCAGAACATAATCCCTTACACCGAACGGTATGTAGTAGTAGATGAGGAAGAAAGTGCCGAGGTTGAAAGCGGCGGTAGAAAGTACTACTGTATGGATTGCAGCCTGGATAAAGGCTACGCCAGGTATCGAGAAGAGAAAGGTCAGCGGGTAATGACATTTTTCCCGGATGACATGAGCACCGGCTCCCCGGAAGAAATACCCGCCTCCCAGGAGAACAATGAGTGAGAAAATCCTGATTTGCGCAGCCTGGCCTTATGCTAACGGTTCGTTACACCTTGGCCAGATTGCCGGAGCGTATCTGCCCCCGGATATCTTCGCCCGTTACCACCGCAC
Organism: Dehalococcoidia bacterium; assembly: GCA_011192055.1. Next base: position 5,009 of record DUES01000064.1, on the reverse strand, counting down.
CAGGGGAAATGAAGTGGTTATGGTCTCGGGGTCTGACGCACATGGCACGCCAACGACAATAAGGGCCGAACAGGAAGGTAAGACCCCCGAGGAGATAGCGGAATTTTATCAGCAGGAACACCGGGATTGCTGGCAGAAACTGGGCATCTCCTACGACCTGTATACCACCACAAGCACCGAGAATCACACCAAAGTAGCCCAGGACATGTTCCTGAAACTCCTTGAGCAAGGATACCTGTACAAGCAAACCGTATCCCAGGCATACTGTCCGAACTGCCACCGCTTCCTGCCCGACCGCTATGTCGAGGGTACCTGTCCGCACTGTAAATCCCCCCACGCGCGTGGTGACCAGTGTGAGGCCTGCGGTAAGCTGCTGGACGCCCCGGAACTCATCGACGCTCGCTGCCGGGTATGCGGAACAGCACCCGTTTACAGGGATTCAGAACAGTTTTACCTGAGCCTGTCTGCCTTCAGGGACAGGCTGCTGGAATGGGTCAAAGAGAAGGATAAGAAGACCCGCTGGCGGCAGAACGTCCTGAACTTCACCACCCGGTTCCTGGAAGAGGGACTAATAGACCGGGCGTTTACACGTGACATAGACTGGGGAGTACCCGTGCCGGTAGAGGGTTTCGAGGAGAAACGTATCTACGTATGGTTCGAGGCTGTCATGGGCTACCTCTCCGCCACCAAGGAGTGGGCCACACTGCAGGGCGACCCTGAGAGATGGCGCCGCTTCTGGCAGGAGGAGGCAAAGACCTACTACTTCATCGGTAAGGATAATATTGCCTATCACACTATAATCTGGCCGGCGCTGCTGATGGGCTACGGGGGCCTTAATCTGCCCTATGACGTCCCGGCCAACGAGTTCCTGACCATCGAGGGCGGCAAATTCTCGACCAGTCGGAACTGGGCAGTCTGGTTGCCGGACTATCTGTCGCGGTACGACCCTGACCCGCTGCGCTACATGCTGTCCATAAACATGCCGGAAACCTCTGATACCGATTTTTCGTGGCGGGAATTCGTACGGCGTAACAACGATGAGCTTGTCGCCACCTACGGTAACCTGGTCCACCGTGTTCTCACCCTCACCTACCGCAACTTCGATGGCTGCGTACCGACGCCCGGCACATTGGACGAACAGAGCCGGCAAATCATGAACAGTGCCGGGGAAACGCTTGAACGGATGGATATACTTCTCTACGGGTGCCATTTCAAAGAAGCAATCAGAACAGCTATGGCCCTCGCTCACGAAGCAAACCGGTACCTCGATGGTAAGGCGCCCTGGAAAGCAATCAAAGAAGACCGTCAGGCAGCCGCTGACACCCTGTATACGGCTATTTACGTTATTTCTTGCCTGAAAACGGCGCTGTCTCCTTTCCTGCCCTTCAGCTCCCGAAAGCTTCACGAATACCTCGGCTTTGAAGGAAGCATTGAAGACTACGGCTGGAAACCACAGGTGCCGGAACCCGGGCAGAAACTGGCCGCGCCAAAACCATTGTTCATAAAACTGGACGAGGAAATTGTCGAGGAGGAAACAAGTCGGTTAGGCAAGTAATGCTGCTGTTTTACCTTGATTCCGGTTACAACAAAGGGGGATATCTTGGAGCTGGAAGAAATATACAGGCCAATTCGGGAAAACCTGGATGAGATAGAGGAAAGGTTGAAGTCAACAGGGGATGTTGATTCACCCGGTCTGTCCGAGCTCCTTGATTATGGTCTGAAAGGTGGCGGTAAGAGAGTTCGTCCTATCCTGGTTCTGCTTTCCGGCAGAATCTTCGGTTGTCCCAAGGACCGCTTGATGTCGATGGGTCTTGCCGTAGAAGTAATGCACCTGGCCACCCTGGTGCACGATGATACTATTGACAACTCCGCAGTTCGCTGGGGAAGACCGACCATAAATACCCTGTGGGGGACTGAGCAGGCAGTACTGCTCGGTGACTACCTGTTCTCTTATGCCGGATATCTTACGTCAACAACGGACAACCTCCGCGTCATCAAGTTGCTGCCGAAAACCATCATGATTATTTCCAGCGGAGAGATAGCCCAGTCACGTAGTTTATTTAACCTGGACCAGACAGAAGAGAACTACTTCCACAGGATTTTCAGCAAGACAGCCTCTTTATTCGTCATGTCCACAGTATCCGGTGCAGTCCTGGCAGGAGCTCCGGAGGAATCTATCCAGATTCTCCAGGAATATGGCCATAACCTGGGTATTGCTTTCCAGATAGTGGACGATATCCTGGACTACATTGGTACTGAAGACGAGATGGGTAAACCGGTAGGGTCCGACCTTGCCCAGGGCACACTCACTCTTCCGGGAATGTTGCTGCTTGAACAGTATCCGTATGAAAACCCTGTAGAGAAGCTCTTCAGGGAAAAGGGTGGCGATAGCTATATCACTGAAGCAATTGAAATGGTACGCAACTCACCGATAATAGACCAGTGTTTTGACGTTGCTGCCGATTACCGGAACCGTGCCTGCTGTCACCTTGACCAGTTGCCGGATAACGAGTTCCGGCGTTCTTTGTACGGTCTGGCGGACTTCATTATCCACCGCCGCAGGTAATCACCACCGGTAACTGCTCCATCTCTCTCCGGAAAAACACGGACACCGGTTTCGCAGAATATCAGGGTATATTGATGTCCATTAAGAATGTGCCGGTGCAGTACTGGAAAAGACCCCGTAAAGCAAATGGCTCCGGTCTAGTCCGGTGTGGCCGGTGACTGTTCCGGAAAGATGGGGCCTACTACCGGAGTTTTCTTTGCCCTGGGTTTGGCTTTTGCTTCCGGCACTACTTCAGCAGGTGTTGCAGCCGCCGGTACCTGTTTCTCCGGCTCAGGTTGACTTTCCTCTTCCAAAAACAGGGCGTCTATCTCATCGCCATCCAGCGTTTCCTGGACCATGAGTTTTTCTGCAATTTTAATCAGCATAGCCTTGTTTTCGGCCAGAACCTTCCTGGCGACTCCGTAGCTGTCTTTAATAAGTATATTGACCTCACGGTCAATCTCCAGGGCGAACCTTTCGCTGTAGTCCTTCTGTTCTGCGATTTCCCGTCCCAGGAAGACCATCTCCTGCTTGTCACCGAATGTCCTCGGCCCAAGCTTATCACTCATACCGAAGTCAACGACCATCTTGCGAGCGTAATCGGTGGCCCGCTTGATGTCACTATTAGGTCCGGTTGTTCTTTCGTTGAAAATCAATTCTTCGGCGGCATGTCCGCCAAACAGCATTGCCAGTGTATCCATTAGCTGAGTTCTGGTATACATTGTCCGGTCCTCTTCCAGGAACCGGGTATATCCACCAGCCATGCCACGTGGTACTATGGTTATCTTGCGAACCGAGTCTGCGTTAGGCAACATCTTGGAGACAAGGGCATGACCTGCCTCGTGGTATGCCGTAATTTCTCTTTCCCTGGGACTGACACGACGGCTTTTTCTTTCCGGACCGGCAATTACACGGTCAATAGACTCCTCAAGTTCCGGCAACTCGATAGTGGTCTTGTTTCGCCGGGCAGCAAGAATAGCGGCCTCATTGACAAGGTTGGCCAGGTCAGCACCACTGAAACCGGCCGTCTGCTTCGCCAGCACCTCAAGGTCAATACCGTCCTGCAGCGGTTTACCCTTGATATGGACCTTGAGGATTGCCGTCCGTCCCGCGATGTCAGGGCGGTCAAGGACTACTCGCCGGTCAAATCTACCAGGCCTCAGCAGAGCCGGGTCAAGAATGTCCGGCCGGTTAGTAGCTGCCAGGATAATCACGCTGGTATTGGTGTCAAATCCGTCCATCTCGGTGAGAATCTGGTTCAGCGTCTGCTCACGCTCATCGTGGCTGCCACCAAGTCCGGCCCCACGCTGGCGTCCGACAGCGTCAATTTCGTCAATAAAGATAATGCAGGGAGTGTTCCGCTTGGCCTGGTCAAAAAGGTCACGTACCCGTGAAGCACCAACACCGACAAACATCTCCACGAATTCACTGCCGCTGATGGAGAAAAACGGTACGGCAGCTTCTCCAGCCACAGCACGGGCGAGCAGTGTCTTTCCCGTTCCCGGCGGCCCGACCAGCAGCACACCTTTGGGAATACGTGCTCCCAGTTCCTGGAATTTCTCACGCGACTTGAGGAACTCGACAACCTCGGCCAGTTCCTGCTTGGCCTCATCCACACCGGCAACATCGTCAAATGTTACCGATGGTTTGTCTGCCGGGAACAACCGGGCCCGACTCCGTCCGAAACTCATCGCCTGGGAATTAGCTCCACGGGCGCGGAAAAACAGGAAGAATATCAAACCCCCGAACAGGAGAAGCGGAAGGAATCCTATCAGCATGTTAGCCCAGTTAAAACCACCGGGCGTAATCTCTACTTGCACCCCATCAAGAATGAGTGAATCAATATCAAATATGCTGGTAATGCCCTTGTAGCTCTTCTGTTCCTGTCCATCCCTGGTGGTGATAGTCAGCCATTCACCTTCAACAACCAGTTTTTCTATCTGGCCGTTCTGCGATTTCTCTATTACGTCACTTAGCAGGATTTCTTGCGGATTCTGCTGTGGCCCACGCAGAGCAAAAGCAATCAGGGATATCCCGGCAACCATAATAATCAGGTACAGAAAGCCAACACGGCGCCACCTTGGTTTCATTATTCACCTCAGCTGGCCGCACAAGTATAACTGATCCCAGCTATTCTTATTATACCAGATGAACGATTAACGGGAAAGTAAAATGAGGTAACTACGGCTTCACTCCGTAAACCGTCCACATGCCGGGCAGGTATGCAGTGATAGCCGTTCCAGCCTCAGGCATCCGATTTCAAGGCATGGTATGTCTCGCTGAGAAGCAGTGCATCTTCTTCCAGATTGGGGCTCTCGCAGACCAGTACTCCCTTAACATCATGGTCCCGGAGAACCTTCATCAGTGCGGCATACTCCATGTCTGATTCCTTCAGGTCTATGTGTTTTCTTTCTCCTTTATCTCCGTAGAGAATTCCGGCAACGTGAATATGCATATTATCCAG
>DUES01000063.1 GCA_011192055.1 Dehalococcoidia bacterium | reverse complement strand
CGGGTATACGCTCTGTATATCGCGATCTATCAATGCAGGTTGCTTCTGACCTGTTGGACACTCTACCTTGTGATAATATAGTTAGTGCTTGCCCTTTCTGTACTTTTAACCTTAACTACACATCTACCAAAAAACAACTTGATAAAAATACCGAGTATTTCACCAGTTTTATACTCAAGTCATTGGAATAGTGACCTGCCCCAATAGGTATACAACAGAGCATTTAGTGACTATTTCCTCTTCGGTGTAACATCCAAAGAAAGGTATGTAGAGGACAAAACAGTCAGCATTGTTCTTCGCAGCAACATCCAGAATAGTTATGAACGGCGCGAACCTGGATGGGTTTTCTTTCAACTGCAGCCCAACTCTGGGCAAGGCGTCTGGGAGTTCTCTCCTATGAAGGCAGTATATGAGAATGCTCAGACTTCCAAGGATGGGCAAGTCATATACACGACGGAGATAATTGGAAGATTGAGAACTCGTGGTGACTTCTACAAGTTTCGAATAGAAGTCACCAGTTTCGACCCCCGGAAGAAACACGATGTTTCGTGGGAGATCTACGTCTGGGAAGAGGAACAATGAACTGACCACTCTTCTCAATTACCCTCTTAGCCCCACTATCACACGGTGAAGCTCCCTCAACCTAGGTGTACTACAATACAAATCTGCAGCCAAGCATTAAACCCTTTACATATATTAGAATAGCTCATATTGTGCAAAGTAGCGCTTCTCAGAATCAGCAATTGCCAGACGTGGCTCCGGGAAGCGTGGTAGAAGCTCTGTGAAACAAGGGCATTCCGGAGCATGTCAACGATCTGGTCGCGAGCGACATAGTGTTCTGCCCGCTGCACATTACCTAGGATTGTTACCTATGGTTTACGATGACGTTTACCATACCGTTTACCTGTATGGTTTACCTCCGTTATTTCAGTTGATATTACTCTATATTCGAGGCTAATACAGGGGAGGGGGACTCCCCCTGAATAGATGTGATAAATGCAGGAATGCTATTGCAGACACCACGCGGAAAAACATGAATGCAAAGGCTTCTTAATTGGATAGATAATCAGCGAACGGAGTAGGACCGGTTACCCGTGGCTACCAGCAGTGAGTGACACCAGGCTGACGGTCACACACTTAGTCTTATTATTGGATAGGGCCTACTCACCGGATACGGGAGCAGGTATACGGTACGGTTGATTACCGCAGGTGGGATAGAGTTCCGCCACCATGTCCCACAATCCCGCTTTACTGGTTGCCGACCCAACAAGCCATAGAGCCTGCCTAGCACACACTCGCTCAATGCCCCACAGGAACAAGGACTTGGCGAGTGCTGGTGGTCCTGCCAGCAGCACATGCACAGGCTTGTCCGCAAGGAGTGCAGCCATCAGGAGTTCTTTGACATCATCATGGCCAATGATGTCTTCGAAGATGTCGCTGGGGAGTGTCACGGTTTCATTCTGGTGTTTCTTACAGGCTTCTGATGGCTCCGTCAGCAGTGTTGCCTGCTCTCGACCAAGGTCGGTTAGCAGTAGTCCCCGATGGCTGTTTGAGTGGAACTTCTCCTCAAGCAACCCCTTCAGCAATAGGCTGTTCAGAGTAGGCGGAGCAGCACGGACGTCACTCCAACGCCATCCCAGGCTGAAGTCCTCCGGGTCATGGGTCTGCTCGTATTCAAGTATACTGAGTAAGGCATCCGTCTGCTTTTGATTGAGGTTCATTCTACTTATCTCCTGGTGATAATAACAACGGTAAGGTGTAACTCCTTTGTTCTCTCTCCCTTCGATCCGCTGCCTCGTTCCGCCGACATTTTACTGACAAACTGCTCGGTATCAGGTAGTATATAATCGTATGTCCAGGTACGATACATCACCGCGGTAACAACAGAGAAGGATCAGATACTACCTGGAGGGACGGGGTGGAACACCAGGCTTCTTATGTTGGCTAAGACGTAGTCTACCAAGCGACCGGATAGCCGGTCCTCCCAGGCAGTCTATTACCAACTTGACTGTCAATTGTGCACTTCCACAAGGGGGACAGGAGGATGGTTGAAAGGGTTTTTCATCACCCTGCAAAGTACAAGCCTGACTTTATTCGATAAGAAAGTAATGGTCCCTGGCCTGTTGCTGCTTTACTTTGCCCGTAATGACGGTTGGTCTGGAAACAAGTGTCAATGCTGTGCTGCAAAGGTGTTATCTCTTGACCACCATTCGGCTTATTGTTACACTTCAAATTGTAGTTGGTGTCCGCAATCGGGCATGACAGCCTGTTAGCGGCACCTGACCGTGGAGGCACTTCTTTGAAAGTCGTGACCATTGATGAGATGCGCCGCCTCGAAGAGGCATGTGCCGGTATTGGCCTGCCTCCCGGTGTACTCATGGAGAATGCCGGAAAAGCCGTAGCCGTGCAGGTACAGGACATCCTGGGCGCTATCAGGGACAGGAGAATACTGCTCCTCATCGGCCCCGGCAACAACGGCGGTGACGGCCTGGTGACGGCACGCTTTCTGCACGACCGGGGAGCGAGTATCCTGGTATACCTGCTTAAAAAGAGGCCGGACGATGACCCGAACCTGAAGCTGGTCCGGGAACGTGGCATTACGTGCATTGATGCTGCACAGGATACCGGCCTTGCCAGTCTTACTGAAGCACTATCGTCAACCGATGCCGTTATTGATGCCATATTCGGGACCGGCCGGAGCCGTCCGCTCAAGGGTATTTTCAGGGAAACGCTCGAAGCAGTGCAACGTACCGGGAAAAACCGCCCGAAACCGCACTTGTTCGCGGTAGACCTTCCTTCAGGACTGGACGCCGATTCCGGTAATGCCGATGCCGCCTGCCCTTACGTTGACGATACCATTACGCTCGGGTTTCCCAAGGTCGGCCTGTATAACGCTGCCGGAGCGGAAAGGGCCGGCAGGATTACTACGGTAGATATCGGGATTCCGTCAGAACTTGCCGGGGAAGTAAAACTGGACCTCATCACTGATGAATGGGTCAGGTCCGTCCTGCCGCCACGCCCGGCGCTGGCCAACAAAGGCAGCTTTGGAAAAGTCATGGTTATCGCCGGCTCGGAAAGGTATACGGGTGCTGCTTATCTCG
>DUES01000062.1 GCA_011192055.1 Dehalococcoidia bacterium | reverse complement strand
GGAGATGGCGGACAGAAACCGGGAGCAATCCAGCAGACAATAGGGCAGGCAGTAGCCGTGCCAATCCCCACTGCCGCGAAAGCGTTGATAATGGTTGCCCGCCAGCGGTCATATCGCGGGTCACCTGCATACAGGTCGTCCAGCGAGTCCAGTACGGCATCACGCATGTCGGCAAAGTCTGAGCCTGACGTAAGGTGGCTGGTAAGGGCCTGGTAGTATAGTCTGCCCAGCACATCGTTACCCAGTGCTTCACACATGGCAATACCACGGTGTGCACCACCGGTTGCTATCAGGTGGGCTGCCTTGTTCATGATGCCACTGTTGATATGCACGCCGGCGTTGTCGGCTGTACCCGTGTACTTGTCATCCATGTGGTCGGGTTGATGCCCGGCCATGACACTGGTTATCGGGTCGGCGGGGTCATACTGACCGCCGTTGGTAGGGTCGGCCAGGTTTCGCCCGGCAGGTGCCGTAGCCCCCAGCCAGTTATCCTCGCCCTGCAGCCAGTCGCCATCAATAAGAGCTGCAAGTACATCGGACATGGACTCATTCAGTGCGCCGGATTCCCCGTAGTAAATCAGACCTGCGGTGTGTTCGGTTACGGCATGAGTCCATTCATGGGCTATGATGTCGATGGTGCAGAAGGCATCATAGGTAGTCCCGTCTCCGTCACCGATTTTTACCTGCTGCTGACTGGGCGACCATGACGCATTGTTCCAGTTACTGCCGACGTGAGCGTTGATTTCCATGTCAGCTCCGGCATCATCAAAACTGTTACGTCCGTGTACCATCAGGTAGTAGTCAAAGACGATGCGCGAGTAGTAATGGCAGTCCACTTCTGAGCCCTGGCCTGTCAACGACCAGTTATTATTATTGTCGGCAGAAAGGTCAGCAGGAGGGAACGTATTATTGCAGTCGTGGGTCCGGATACGAGCTCCCGTTGGCACCCACTGGTCTTCCAGTTCGTACTTGTTGGCGGTATGGTCGTGAACTGTATTCAGTGTAATACTTCCGGCATAATTACCCACACCGGTACCGGTTGTACGGTTGTGGGTTGGCAGATTGTTATAGCGCCAGGTGATGTTACCCGTAAGTGCATCCACGAAGTACGCCCATTCGGCAGGTACCTCGCTGCCGTCCAGAGCTCTGTCGGTCCCTTCCACCGTCAGGTGCCAGCACAGTGATGGTTTTTCTTCGTGCACCAGGACGAGAAGAATAGGCTCTTTACCCGGTATTTCACGGTTATCCGGGACATCAGCCAGAGCATTTTTACGGGCATCCCCTGCGGACAATTTTGCCGTGGTGGACACATCAATTCCGGGCATAATCGCACCGTTGGTACCCTGAATTACATTATCCGACTTCAGATGAACGATGAGTTCGTTTCCGAATACGGGTATCCCGTGGTGCATTTGTTGAAAGCGCAGGTGACGGTTTCCCTGTTTGTCCGTGCTTGTATCCTTCAGCAGCAGTTCCTCTTCCGGGGCTTTAATGGCAAACAGGTTGCGGTATTCCGATAGAAAGCTGCGGGCTACTGCCTCGGGAGGCTCCGGTGAAGAGCGGGAAAGTATTCCTCGCAATCTGTTCGGAGTACCTATATTTTCATTCCATACAATTTCGGCGTTAGGGTCAACTTTTTTCAGATTTTCAAAGGCATTTTGCTGTTCTCTCTTGATTTCAGCCATTGCTGACCTCCCTACCCATACTTAGATTTGAGTTTATCAATACAGTGAATGTAGATATATTCCTATTAGCTTATGGCTCAGTTACAATCAGGTTTGTCTCTTTTATGACCCTCTGGGAGCCCGGAGTTACATTATAACAATCAGTGGCAAGACCGAAGACATGCAGTTCAAAATTGTAGGCCAGTGATGTACAACCAATCAAGGAAGATGGCAGGGGTACAACGTGGAAACTAACCGGCTTGTCCTGAACGCCTGTCCAGTTGTCCGTGGGGTCCGGCCTTGCTTCTACTACAGCCAAGCCTGCGGAATGTGCGTCTTTGCCTCGAGAGCCACTTAACCAGTAGTATCGTACGTGCCCTTCGGGGTCGTATGCGGTGACTTCGAAATCAATATCTCTGTCCAGTCCGAGTTTCATGGCTCCACAGATTGTTACACCTCCTACGCTGGTACCGATAACCTCCAGGTCAGCCTCCGGCACACTGTTGTCCACCCGGACTATGGGCATCTCGTAGGTACCTATTTCAGTGTCTGAAGCATCGTATGATACCACACGCAATGCATAATATCCGTCGGCATAGTTTACCGTATTCCATGTAACTTTCAAGGCGTGCTCATGCCAGTCGGCTTCCGGTTCCGTATCTATGTTCTGGTATTTACCGGTGCCGGGATTGGGACCCAGGTTCTGTGCTTCCCACCTGTACAATATACCATTCCATTTCCGATTATTTAACGGGTCGGTAAGGTCCTCCCAGCTACCGGTAGCGCTGATTTCATCAGCAACGGCCACCTGGACCTTGTACGTAACTACTGGCGGTGCCTCGGCAAAAAGACCAAAAATACGCAGGGTACCACAGAACGGTTGATGCGAGATGGTATCAATCCGTCCGGGGTCTCCGGGCTGTGCGGTGGCATATCCCAACTGGATACGGGTAGTATCAATGGGCAGAAGTCCTACACTGACGAAACGAAAACCCTCATCAGGCTTGACGCCTTCATCCGGTACCGGGACAGTGTCTTCTTCAGGGATAAAGTAATCACGCTGGAAATCCTCGGCAATGTTCCAGTCTACCGGGCCCTCGTAGACCTGTTGCCACACTCCGGATACGAATTGTGAAATCCGGGCGCGGATATCCGGTTTTTTATCGGTGAAAAGCCAGAGCCATATCCATGGGCTGGTCTTATACGTGAAATCAAACTCGAAATCATAACTGCCATCCGGTGCCGTATAGGCATAGCCAAGAAAAGCCTCGGTAAAGACAGGGTCCGTACCTAGAATCCACACTATCGGTGCGTCAACTTCAAAGAATTCAATTTTGGCTGCCGGGAGTGGAGTAATAGAGATAGGCACGCCGCCGGAGAATGTAGTGGCATAGACCGCACCATGCATATGATAGGTCTTTGTTACTACTTCCCAGAATACCAGGTAGTCACGGGGAATCAATAAATCACGAACGGCATGATAGGCTGTCTTTCCTTGTTTCTGCATGACATAACGACTTGCACTAAACGTATTGCTCAGAGCAGAAGTAGTGGCGGAACGGTGTGCCAGTTTAGCAGGCAGCACACGGAGTTCGGTTGTCGATGGGTGTTCGTGGTGTTTGAAAACCAGTTTATAATTCCCTTTGGTATCAACATTATCCCGGGCTATCTCCACACCATCAATACAGGCACAAACTACCAGCCTGGTACGCTGGAAATTGAGTTTGGTGCTTCCTATCAGCCGGCCTTCAATAATGTAATCAGTCTGCGGTTCCCTTACTTTTGACAGTGTATTTACAATTTCGGTAAATCTCTCAGGACCAACCTGTGGTACAGCAGCCAGCTGGTTCAGGTTCTTGAATCCCCCTAACTTTTT
>DUES01000061.1 GCA_011192055.1 Dehalococcoidia bacterium | reverse complement strand
GTGTGTTTTCTCCGGTTCTGTTTCATGCTCTCCTCCTATTCCGTATTCATTATAGGAGCAGAACCCGCTCTTAGCTATCTGTCCAGTTTTTGGGGACCACCTCAGTATTCCTGTTCCAACATCCTCATCGCAAAAAAGAATCAAACAGGTACTACCTCCGGAAAACGAATTGCCTCCTCAACTAGTTCATGTTCGAGTTCAAAATCCCTCTCAATGAACTCCATTTTTTGCTTCGCTTGAAAGCGTCTTTTAATTGTCTCAACAGTTATGCCCCGTCCTTGTATTACTGGTAATCCTGCGCTTATTCTTGGATCAACTACAATTGGAATCTCCTTACCAGCAGGATACCATCTGGCTGCCAAGTCATATTCATAATCAAGTTGGGCTATTGCTTCTTGTACCAAATCGGGAATCGTATATTGCTCGGGTTGGTCTATAGCCTGTAAACTAATTCCAGGAATACGCATGATATGAACAATATGCCCACCAATAGCCTTTAGATCCATACTGGCAAAGGGATACTCAAGGTTATATAGTTTTCGGGCATTGTCGTAAGCGCGTCGTACTGTTTGATACGACTCACGTTCCGCTTTTCTGAATTTGGCAGCTACAACAATTTCTATTAGATGCAGAAAAGAACAAGCCTTTTCATTTGATGCATGCCCTCTGAGTAAAGGTTCAACTTCTCCTTGTGCGGTGGAATAACCAACCAACCAATTCTTAACAGTACTGACGGATACACCAGACAGGCGCGAAACGTCCCTGAAACTATACATCGGTTGTGTGCGCCAATCACCATTTGTTTTCATGAAAGTATTCACCTTAACCTCCAACCACCCTTTAGGTTCTTAGAACCCCCTCTGTTTGTATACTATGCCTGTTATAGTATGTATAAACAGACTAAGAATTACATCTATTATATCTGAAACAGGGTTAAATACGTTACTACAAACTCGTTCAGTGTTTCACGCATTATTACACAAGGTTACACACTCTGTCCATAGACTAACAGCCTGCTATAGAAAATTCTTCGAACATAGTTACACTTTTATTACTCCAATTATTCTTATCTGTTTAAAATTCCTGACGAAGATCCAACTTCGTGGAAAGATTACAGGAAAAACCTATCTCCGGAGCATATCGAAATACTTAATAACTATCGCAGGAAACTCAGTAAAACAGAGGCATAATGTGCTTATTCCTACCCTTCCTTCTTCCTTTCCTCCTCGTATTTATCCAGTCCCTCTTTGACCTGGGGCATGGATAGTGCCTGCGGGAAGGGATAGTCGGTGCCCTTTTCGGCGGCCATCCTGCGCAGTGCCCGGAAATCATCGCCGAACTTGCCGTCACGCCACGTCAGGGCAGCATTCAGTCCCTGCTCACGTGAAATCTTCCCAAATTCGCGCGCCGACTCGAAGGTGTGTGAGTAGTCGTGCAGCTTGCCGGCGGACTCCATCGCCGTCCGCATTCCCATTGTCTCCATGGCGCGGTTGCAGGCGAACTTGTTGAGAAAAAGAAGCTCCGAAGGCACCATGGCCAGCCGTTTCGCCACCAGCGTAGCCCGTTCATCCAGCTCGTTGGCGGCGACAGCCATCGTGGCCAGTCCAATCTCGGCGGCCTCCTTGCCCGTGATGGGGTCACCGGACATACTCAGGTATTTGCCCTTTTTCAGACCGCACAGCCACGGCCAGTAAAACGTGTCCGGGACAGACATCGCCCGCGTCGGCGGGTAGCCGGTAACGGCGTCCTCGGCCATGATGGTAACATCGCACATGAAGGCAAGCTCGCTGGCTCCCGCCAGGGCATAACCGTGTATCTGGGAGATAACGGGCTTCTGCAGGTTCCAGATGGTGAACCAGACATCGTGGTGGTAGTACTTGATGTGGTCCTCGATGGCTACCGTCTGGCTGAGACCCTCGGTGAAGTGGGGGCGGGCTCCAAGGTCGAAACCGGCACCGAAGGCCCTTCCGGCCCCTTTAAGGATGATAACCTTCACCTCGGGGTCGCGGTCTCCCTGGATAAGGGCGTGGCGCAGGTCCATGAGCATGTCATAGCTCAGCGCGTTGACACGTTCCGGCTGGTTCAGGGTTATTCTCAGTATCCTGCCGTCGTCCGGGTCCTTCTCGTAGAGGATGTTCTGATAGGGCGTCCTGTCGACCATATCATCCGGCATCGTAACCATTGCTGTACGTACCTCCTCGCATAATCCAACCGAAAATACAACCGGCCACGCGGGTGATAATTACTATCCCGGGTGGCCGGATGATTACGGGCTATTCGGAGTTAAGTAAGGTCAGGCTTTATAATGCGTATACGTGATACCCTTTCCCCCGGTGAAGCCGAAAATCTTTGTCGGGCTCTTTGTCCCGCAGCGGTGGCAGTTCTGGGCATACCAGTCCTGGGAGACACCGCAGTACTGGCAGCGTATCCGCTCGAATTCCTCCTGGAGCCACTCGTAGATACCGATTTTCTGCTGGCGTTCGATGTTTTTCAGCACCTCGGAGTGATGCGCAACACCGTCATTGTTAAACCGCGTAATCAGGTCGCAGGGGAAGTCCGGGCAGTCGGAGCACCGTGTAATCCCTTCTTTTTCCGCGGCGCACTGCTTTATCTTGCAGTCGCGACAGTACGGGCTGATTGGGCCGTCACTGAGGCAGCCCTCGCAGGTGACTTCTTCAACAGGCACATTCCAGCGTTCCGCGAGGTTATTGAAAAAGTCGTCAAGGTCCTTGCGTTCATAGTCATGCCGGGCACGGTACAGGGTACAGGCCCCGCAGTAAAGACCGCAGACCGCACCCAGATGTTCACCTTCCATAATATCCTTCCCCCTTCATCAGTCGAGCCGCTGACGGGATAACTGTCCGACTCGGAACGGTTGATTTCTAACGTAATGCTATCGTTTCACACGTAAACTGTCAAACGAAAACGTTATGCTGTTTCGCGTGGCAGGTTCATGAGGAGGGCTTTACCGTCGTCCTTCCAGCCGTGGCGGATATAGACCGGCAGACCCAGGTCACTGGGCCGGCTTACCAGCAATTCATAACACCCTTTTTCGGTGGCTTTCGTGACAACCGCTTCCAGCAGGGCACCCCCGACACCCTTGCCTCTGGCCTGCTCCGTAACGATAAACTCCTCGATGCTTGAATATGACCCGCCGCACCGAATGGCCAGCGGGTAGGACAGGGTGACCAGTCCCAGCATTACGCCGTCTTCCTCGGCAACAAAGACCGTGCCTGCATCATCGTCGTCCAGCATCCGCCGGAACGTATCATAACCGTTCTTCTGATTGACCGGATGGTCCGCACTTGCTGATGTCATTAGCTGCCGCAGCAGGTCGAATACCTGGGTTTCGTCTTCAAGGGTAGCTTTGCGTATCTTTACCATTTCCTGTCCTTTCTGCGCTTTCGTTTTTAGGAGTAAGGTCTCTCTTTATATACAGGTAGCTTCCCGTAACCGTTGCAAGAACCAGGGCAGCGACGGCTGTTGCCACTCCGATATATATAACGGCATCATACCAGAAACCACCGGGAAATAGTAATAACATGTAGCCCTCTGCAGACCAGAATTCGTTGGTAAAGGCAAAAAGATGGAACTGGAGGAAAAGCCGGTCGAAGTCCAGCAGTGCCCCTGTTGCCATCAGCAGTACCAGGAACAGGGTGAAGCCGCTGCCGATGAGGGTGGCTTTTGCTGCCGTCTTTCCCTGTCGCCGGACCAGCGCCGCTGCAACAAAGACCACAATATATACTGCCGTCCCGAGCAACACCCGGAAATCAAGCCGGAAAAGCCGTTTCACATCGTGGAAATGGATAAGTTCCTCCTCGGTAAACAGTTCAATGTCCTGACCGTCCTTCACTACGGAGATGTCTGCGTATTCTTCCGGTGAATTAAAATAATCAATAAGTCCAGAAGCCGCTTTCTCCAGTTCAGGTTCCGCCAGCCCTGTGGTCAGGCCGACGTCATATTTCGTGAAGCCGGACGTATAAAGCCAGTGGCTGTTGGCAGCCCACCATATGCTGCCTGTCAACAGCATAACAGGCAGACAGAGCACAAAAAGCCACTTTGTAATGGCGGCAAGTATTTTCAAGCCTATCTCCCAGCAAATTGTACACTGTCCTGCTGCAAAAACATAGGTGATTCACCGCCAGTCATTGCGAGGAGTATCACGACGAAGCAATCTCCATGTGAAACAGGATTGCTGCACTTGTCGCAATG
>DUES01000060.1 GCA_011192055.1 Dehalococcoidia bacterium | reverse complement strand
GTAGCCACCACGCTACTTTCACCAAAGGCCAAGCCAGGCAGAACCACACCACAAGCAAAGCTGTGAAGAACAAAACCACCCGCCATTTGGGGGCTTCTTTCCACGCAGCACGTTTGTGGTCTGAGCCAGTCATGGCTACGATTATACCACACTAGCTTAGCGTAGGGTCCCACGTCCTACGATTGGTGCAACGGAAGTTAAAATTCCATACAAAATATCAGGCATCCATATGAAGAAAAGATAAAACCATTTTACTGTATTTAATAACTAGTGTACTGCTTCCAATATATCGTTATATTGTATGACGATGCTGAATTCCAAACCTTTAATAAGGATGGCTCGATTGAGACCTATTATAGAGGGCTCGGCAAACTAACGTACCGTTAGAAGCACTACACTAGCAGTAGGAAGTTGCCCTCACATCCAACCACCATCCAGCCTCCACCTCCCACATAAACAAGCCTACTATCACCAGGTAGATAAAGTAATACCTTCTACATCGGCACGCTTAACTTTCCCCCATCAAACTCTCCGCCATCTTCCTGCCCAGGTCTGCCGCCGCCTCCACCAGGGATGTATTACCCCTGGCATCCCAGGGCCTGCTGGCGTAGCCGCTGGCAACGAATACCCTGTCGCCAACATTGCTGAACTCGTCGGAAAACTGCCTCAACGTGTGCAGGGTGTCCTCAATCCCTTCCTGCTCGGCCACAACAATCAACCCCGCAGCCCTCGCTTTGTACTCCTGCCCGTGCTTGTAGATGAAGTAGTTACGGTCGATGAAGGCCTTCATCTGCGCCGAGACATTGTAGTAGTAGACGGGGGTAGCCAGGATAACGCCGTCTGCATTGCGGAACCTGTCAAGAATCCCTGGGGCGTCGTCCTTCTGAAGGCAGGCATCCAGGGAAGCGCAGTTGTCGTGCCCCTGGCACGGTCTCACGTCATACTCACCGAGTACAATCTTCTCTGTCTCAATCCCCAGCTTATCAGCTTCTTCCAGGGCACGGTCGACAAGGTAGTTGGTGTTGCCCTTGAGCCGGGGACTGCCCACTATCGCCATTATTTTCATTCTTACCTCCCCTAATTAAAAAAGCACAGAAACAATTATAGCATCTGTGCTTTATTTTACATGGTAGCGGGTGTTGGATTCTAACAGGACGAGGGGTAGACGGTTACTCAGAAGGATTTCTTTTAAATTCATCCACTACACGGCGGACGTCTTTGAGGCATCACCTCTGCTCTGAATGTTTCAGTTCACAATGGCAGGCCTTATTCTTTCTCGCCTCCTCTATTTGCCTTAAAATAGAAGACTAGCCGTCATTAGCTGACAGGTCATCTAAAATGTCAGCCTTTGTATATTCAAAGCAGTAACAGACCAGTTCCATCTCCTGATTATATATTGTAGGAAGCATCTCTGCTTCCTACTTTGTTTACTTGGTATCGGGGATTGGATTCGAACCACCGACCTTAAACCCGTCATTTCAGCTCCAGTAGAACTCCGGGAACATCGGTGCAAATACCAGGAAGTGTACGCATATAAAAATCACCATCATCACCGCCACCACCATGACCCTGACCTTGTTTGACCTTGCTATCCGGTACGCCAGCACACCGGTGAGGAATACGTACAGGTCGTTGGCCAGCAGGTAGACGGGCAGAGTATCCGCCATATTGTTTTTAGCCAGGTGCTCGGAGTCGGCGAAATACGGTATCAGGGCACCAATCGCAGCAAAGATGAGGAAGGGCAGAACCCTGAGAAAAACCTTTCTCCTCTTCGTTGCGTAGTCATAAAGCTTGAAGGTGAGAAACAGGCCGAGTGCGGCTGCTGAGCCGTTGCCAATGTGTCCCCAGAAAGTAAACCCGGGTGGTACATATGAACCGTACGGCTGAAAATTGAACCCATAGATAATGGACAGAGACCTATCCAGTATCATAAAGGAGAAGTAGAAGATTCCTATTACCAGCAGTACTGAGATAAGTCTTTTCTTTATCATTCGGGCATCCGCCTGTGAGCAGGTTATGAAAAAAGAAACGAAGGCATCCCGGCCTTCAATACTTTGTTACTAACAATATATACATAGTACCTGGCTGTCAATCTCCCATGGGCTGGCGGGCTGCTGTGGAATGCGTGGCAATCCAGCCTAGAGTACCCACTCTCCTGAGCGTGCGGCATGTAGTTACGACATTGGTGAGGGAGGCAGTAGGGCGAAGCGACCGGATTGGACTTCTTTAACGGTTGCTGAGATTCACAGGTATCTCCCGCAGCAGGTTAGACCCTCCGCGCATAGGCAGTCGCTCCGTCCGAGATGTTGAGTTTCCTGGCGACGGTATGCCAGCCACGAAGCAGGGGAGCCGCCTGCCTGATAAGGCCGTAGCGATACAGGAGCTTTATGGGCGCGTACAAGCCGGTGTCGCTGGCCACCGCGGCCAGCGTTGCAGTCTCAGTCAGCCGAAACGTGCGGAAACCGGTGTCCACCAGCATACGGTTCAGGCTCTTCCTGGAGAAAAAATAGAGGTGTTCCGGGATATTGAGGTGACGCCAATGCTTGCCGGCAATCCGCGGCCATAGCCCGCTCGTATCGTGAGTGGCAACGACTATGACACCGCCGGGCTTCAGCAGGCGGTGAAGCGTCTCCAGAGTGCTTCTGGGATCCGGGAGATGTTCTATCACATGCACCACGGTCACGAGGTCGAAGAAGTTCTCGGGCAAGCCAGCTTGCTCTACCGCTCCGGTAAACACCTTCAGGCCGAGTTCGTTACGGGCATAGTCGGTGGCGTATGCTGAGACATCAACCCCGTATGCTTCCCATCCCAATTCACGAAACCGTCCGAGCATTGTTCCCATGCCGCAGCCTACATCCAGTACCGTACCCGGCCCAGTGTCCCCCAGTGGGCGCAGCAGTTCATCAGCAACAAACGTATGGTGTTCCTGAAGCTCCAGGTAGTCCGGATAGCCCAGCAGCCCATCCCCATTGGCATCCTTACTGCGATAGTAGTCGACCGTATACAGTCCAGCGGCATCATCCGGGTAAGGCATGGGATTGAGATACGCGAGCCCGCAATCCAGGCATTTGACCACGTTGAAGGAGTGAAGGGAGAACAGATGCCTGGACTTCTGACTGTGACAGAGGTTGCAGTTCTTCTCTTGACGTCGCAGGTCCTGCATTTCGATATCCCCCGGACTCATTACTTTATTACAAACAATATACACATAGTACCTGGCTGTCAATCTCACATAGGACTGGCGAATTGTTGTCCGTGTTGGCCGTTGTGCTCATTAGTCTCACCTCCCGCACATATTATGGCGCGAGGTCGCCGGTTCGTACGCCCGGTTCGGGGGAGCCTGAGGGAGGTGGGGGGCGGTGGGGATAAGCAGCGGAAGGATAGGCTTACACGATTGCATCCATTCCAATGCAGCCGATACTTTGGATTATACTGTGGTCGTGCTTGATTGAGACATGTTCCTGTGCTGCGCGGTTACCAATTTGTAAACAGGTGGTAGACTCACTCTCCGCCAACAGGGCAGTTGATTCGACACGCCTCGCGACATGTTCCATGCCTGTTTCGAACCAGAGGGCTTTCTATGTTCACCAGACATCGAGCGGGGTCCAGCAGGCGATAGGGTTCGAGCAACCCCTCAACGGGACAGGCATCAATACAGATGTTGCACGAGTGGCACAACGGGTGCTCCCGATACTCGTATGTCCCAGGTCCTGTCGGCGTCAGCGGTGCATCGGTCCACATTCCCGCTAACCGTATCCGGTGACCGACCTTAGGGTCGAGAAGCACCGTGTTCTTGCCCTGATACCCCAGTCCGGCCATAACCGCCCACCGCTTGAGGTTTATCACGCTCCCGGACGGGTAGCCCCACCAGCCCAATGGTTCAGCACTGAAACCCCTGGCTTCAATGAACTCTATCAGAGCTATCATCTTCGGCTTCACATGGTCGGTCCAACCGTAAAGGCGCATCCGCCCGTCTTTGAGTGTCATC
>DUES01000006.1 GCA_011192055.1 Dehalococcoidia bacterium | reverse complement strand
GAGTGTTCTCGCCGGGTTTGCCGGCACCCGGTCACATACCTCAGCTATTTTCAGCAGCTCTGACTTTCTCGCGGTATCTTCTTCTTTTTCTGCCAACTCCCTTGCCCTGGCAGCATACCTCTTCCCGATTTCGGCTGACGCCTCCATAGCTATGACTACCCCCTCAAGGAAGGGGATTTTTTTAATGTCATCAGGTTTAGTCAGATCGAGTCGGGCCAGTCTCTCCTCGGCATCCTCCTTTATTCCCAGGAAACCCTTCTTGAGTACCTTCTCCCAGTTGTGCACATTATGCCCGTAGTGCACGATTCTCGAAGGACGGCCTTGCTCCTTCCAGTATGGGGTGATTTCCTCATCGAACTCCTTTTTCTCATCATCATTCAGGTTAATTGAAATGGTATCTGCTTTATATCCAAGGACAAATGCCCGTTGTTCCGAAACGTTGTAGTCTGAACCGGGAGTGATATCGGTACAGCGCGGCCTGACACTGGAGCAACCAACTAAAAGCTCATCAGGATAGATATCAATCGGCATCTCCCTCGTTACTGCAGCAAAGATTTTCGCTTTGCGGATTATCGTTGGGTCCGCTGCCGTTTCCTTCGTTATCCTTGTTTCAATACGTGCCCTGTTAATCGAGGCTGTAGGTTTGAGACTCAAGAAGGATTCCCTGATTCTATTAATCCTTGGCGTTGGTTTTATGGTCATGACCCTCTCAAGCAGACCTTCCTTTTTCTCTGTCATCTGTACCATTGGAGACTACCTCCTTTTTGCTGATCTCGATTTCAGCTATTGACAAGGTTTCCTAGCCCACACCTTAATCATTAGGCCCCCATTTGTCAATATCATAGCCTATCCATTTTTCGTGGTATCACGGCGCATACGTTCCGATAATAGTTCTGAGTTTACGGCTAAAGCCATAAGGAAGTGGTTAAATCGCTCAGGGTTAAAACCCTGTATAATTGAGCCGGGTAAGGCCGAAACCGTCCTTCCGGCCGGTCTTCCGGGTGGCGGCTTCGCGCGATGGTTCCGATATTCGTATTATCAACGAGCCTCTGGAAGGCTCTTCCGTGTTTCTGCTGGAGACGGGGGAGAGTCGGACTCCATCTGAAACGCGACTGGAGTGGTTTATAAGCGTTTTTCCGTTTGAAGTTGCGAATAAGTAAGTAAGAGCCTGGCATTTCAAGGAAAATGAGGGTCCGGTGAATCCTTTGCCAGCGTGTCGGTACATCTTTATGTATCCGTTGGCGTAATATATATTGCCAGTCCGGAAATAGCACAGTCTGAAGTAGTGTTGTAGCCGCTTTTTTGCTCTTTTTATGGGGATAGATGTATGATTTGCAGCTTAATTAACACTCGGCTTTCGGAGAGTGATAATATCCTGAGGGGTATAAATGCAATTGCCCGGCTGCGATGAGCCGGACAATTTATCAGGGTATGAAGGACATCACTCTTAACCGTAGGGATACCCAACTGGGGTATAGCATAGCATTACTCAGTGATGCTGTCAAGTGTAATAAACGCCATCATTCTCTAGTACCCCTGTTATTTAGAGCACTTCTTTGCCGGCTACCAGTTGACCGGTGTACATATTTATGGCACTATACATAATAAGATAGATTGAACATCAACTCTGGAGGATTCCATGACCACTAATGGACAAGAAATACCAAGAGAAGTAATTGTGAAACGTCTGAAAAAAATCGAAGGGCAGGTACGAGGCCTACAGAAAATGCTCACCGACGGACGTGACTGTGAGAGCATAGTAACCCAGTTGGCGGCAGTAAGGTCTGCCCTTGATAGCGTGGGGCAATTGGTACTGAATAACTATATGCATATTTGCTTCCTGAAGGAAGCAAATATCGAAGATACGGCAGAATCACTGGCACGGGTAGTGGCTATCTGGAGTCGCGTGCACGTGGGTGACAAAAAAAGCAAGTCCTGAACAGTGCACTGTCAGGCGTTATTTCTCACCGGAAGTATCCCCTGTATCCGCGTCCCGGGAGATATCATCATACCACTTGCCGTAGTGGTTTCTGGCATAGGTCGGTGAGACCTTTCCATCCAGTATGGAGCGGAACGATTCCACCATCCTGGGATGAATGGCACCAAGATAGATATGCACCAGAAGCATTATGAAGGAAAATATAAAAGCGACATCATGGATGATGATAAACCACTGGAATAAGCCGGCGGGGACGATGTCCCTGAAGAACCAGATAACCAGGCCAGTCAGTACGAAGATGATGCCTGTTCCCAAAACCACAAGTTGCCACATTTTCTGACCGGTATTGATATGTGGCTGGGGAGGCATATTTCCCTCCTTACCGCCGAAATAGTAATCGGGTGCTGCCTTGACCCACCCCAGGTCATCCTTGCCCCAGGTTAGAGTCTCTTTAATGAAGTGCAACGTCATCTTGGGATTGGTGAAAAAGTAGCCTACGGGTACTATGATGAAAATAATAGCGGCGACACGATGGGCAATTCGAGTCCAACCACCGGCGGCAATACCGCCGAGTCCGGGAATAAACAGGATAGCCCCCGTAATAGCCAGGACTAAAAAGGCGGCAGTGTGAATCCAGTGAAACCAGACTGTGCGCATCTTGAAACGCTCAATCGTACGTTTTGCAGTCATTATTCCTCGCTATCCCTGCGTATTCTTGCCTTGGCAACAAGATAATTGAGACCGAAACCGGCAACGGCGACGGCAGCAGCTCCGATACCGAGCCACTTGAGAGCATCTCGCAAATCAGCCGGAGCCGGCACCTGCGGGTCAACCGGCAGGCCATAAGCTTCGGGCGTATCATCGAGCACGTAAAGGACGTGTAATCCGCCAAGCTCACTGGCACCATAGAGATTGGTACGGGGATTTTGCCCGGCAAGTTCGGCAACACGTTGGTCTGCCTGTTTGAGCAGGTCAGAGCGCTTACCGAATGTAATGGCACCGGTGGTGCAGGCTTCGGCGCAAGCGGTTGGCTGGCCATTGCTGACACGGTCTATGCAGAAGGTGCATTTATCCATGACGCCGGCACCGGTAACCCGGTTGCTGCCAAGCTGGGGTATTCCGAAAGGGCAGTTCTGAGCACAGTAGCCGCAGCCCGAACATTTGCTGCGGTCATACTGGACGAAACCGAGGTCATTATAGCTGAGAGCACCGGTGGGGCAGACCTTGACACAGGCTGCGTCAGTGCAATGCAAGCAGGCTTCTTTCCTGTAGCCCCAGTCGTCCTCGCCCTTTTTAAGCGCAAACAGGCTGGTCCAGCAGTCAGGAGCGAGCGCCGGAGGGTCTTCGGGTTCAGGCTTGGCAGTTTCGGCTTGATTGTTGTAGTTTTTACAGGCGGCGTAGCACCACCAGCAGCCGACGCACTTAGAAACATCAATCAGCATAGCCAGGTCCTGGGAAGAGGCAGCTCTGGCTGTGGTAGCTAATCCCTGTGAGCCAAGCAGGACGAGGCCGGCAGCACCGGCTGAAGCTTTGAGGAACTCTCTACGCCTCAGTTCCATATTCACTCCCTAAAATTTATCTTTATTGCTGTGGATTTCTACTGAGGAGCGGGCACCTGTATTACGATAACGCCACGGTTTGCTTCTCTCTCAGCAGGGTCCACATCGTCTTCAGTCAGAAATATATCAGCGTTGCCATGACAGGAGTTGCAACTCTCGTTCTGAGGGGTATGCAACTGTATATTGTGCGGTGTGGCATATTTCCAGGTCGGCGCATTATCGAACTCGGGAAAGAGGTCTTCCCCATAGAAATCACAGGTGCTGACACAGGTGGGAGCATGCCGCAGTACCACGTACTTGTAAGGTCTTTCCGAAGACCTTATCGGATTGAGACCAATCTCAAAGAGCAGTTGTGAGGGCTCGGTGGTCCGGCAGGGTATCCCTTCTTCGTCGAGGGCGATATGGCAGCCGTAGCAGTTCTTGTAGGCTACCGAATGACAGACCTGACATTCGAGGTCTCCGATGTGCTGTTCATGCTGGGGGATAGCGGCGGTATCTGTCCAGACATCTTCATGGCAGTCTTCACACGCGGCGGCTGCGGTATTACTGTAGCGGTTATCCACCATAGCCCCGCTTCCGTGGAGTTCCTGCCCGTGACAGGCGGAACAGGTCATTGTCTCCTGGGTCCAGTGGACATCGGCGGGAATCCCCTCATTACCACCAAGGTATTCATCACCAACACGGGCACCATGGCATGCCACACAGTTATTCTGCATAGATGGAGTTCTTTTAAAAGTGTGGCTGGAGACAAGCCCGCCGCCCAGTTCATCAGGGCGGCTGACATGGCACTGGCCGCAGGTGGTGTGGCATTGCTGGCAGTGGTTTTCAAAGGCCGTATCCAGAGGTGAACCTTCGCTCATGTCTCCGCCCCTGGCTTCTAGTTTAGTTGTGAAACCGGTAAGATTGGTGTGCAGACTGGTCTCATTAAGAAGAGCAATGTCCTCGTGACAGGTATTGCAGCCATTCTCTGATGGGTCGATGATAATGGCCTGGTGAGCGGTATCCTTATCTTCGGTAGTGCTATTGCCTCCGTGACAGATAACGCAACCGACTTTGCCATGAGTGCTGTCGAGGAACTTGGTATCCTTGAGGTAGACCTTTTCCCATACCTCCAACGGAGGTAATTCTCCCCCTCAGCCTTCTCCTTCAGTTGCTTCGGACTTAACTTCCTCTACCACGGTTACGGTCTGCTTGAGCATATCCTTATCGGTATGGCAGAGAACGCAGGAGCTGAGCTCCTCGCCCGGTGTAGGACCGGCAGGAGCGGCACACCCTGCTAAAACAAGTGCAACCAGTAAAGATAACCCGATGACTGCAAATGCTAATCTCTTCATATGCACCGCTCCTGTTAATCAATCAGTTACAAATAGCTTACTTTTCTACGTTATAATCCTGGACTCCGGCAGCACTGAAGCACTTGCCGGCATTTACCGCAGTATCTGATGTCCATGAGCACATGCCGAACTTCAGGCTGTAGGCGTCATATCCCAGCATATTGAGCAAAGATGCGGCTTGGGCTGCTGAATGCCCGGTATAGCAGTATACGTAGACCGGTGAGTCCGGGTCCAGCTTGTTCAGGTTGTCAGCCAGGCTGTCCAGACCAATATTAATGGCACCGGGAATATGTCCGGCGGCATAGTCTGTTGCTCCGCGTACGCTGAGGATTGTCATATCCTCACCCTCGGCGATCTTGATATTGAGGGCAGAAGCCTCGATATATTTCGGGGAAAAGGATGTAGCGGCAGCTTCAATAATCGCGCTATCGCTGGTTGAGCTGGTGTTCTCCAGTTCGGGGTAATCATAGGAACTACCATCTTGGGCTGCTGTTTCGGTTTTGAAGTCACCCTGGTGAGCTTCGGCGTTGAATCGCTTTACATAGACATCGGCGTCTGCTGACCAAGAGCTCATGCCATGCAGCAGGTTCTGGACGTCATAGCCCAGGACACCGAGTACGGCCGCTGCAAAAGAGGCTGACTGCCCTGTGTAGCAGTAGACCAGAATCTCCTCGTCCTCGGGTAGCGTGTTAAGCT
>DUES01000059.1 GCA_011192055.1 Dehalococcoidia bacterium | reverse complement strand
AGTTACGTGACCGGCGCGGTGAACTCAGGGCTCGTATTGAAGCTCTGCGTGTCGTGTCGAAGACCGGTGGTAGTCGTACCGGGTTTGGGACCCGGATAGCCGTCGCAACCGGGGAAGTCCTGATATCGTTCGGTCAGAAGCTGAAGGAACTAGGTATGGCAAACTCACCATCAACTGTCCGGATGCACTAGTCTATCAGGAATGTAGTATAAGGAGGTGACCAAGCATGTCAAGGGACTGGCAAGAACTGATACGTTTTGCACACGGAGTGCCCGCTACCATAGAAAAGGTTCGCTTGGCGGATGGTGATATCGCCATCGAGGGTAGCTTTGAGGTGCCACCACTGGCACGACTGTCCGCTGAAGACCAGGTCTTCGTGATGGCCTTTGTCCGCAGCCATGGGTCTATCAAGGAGATGGAGCAGGTCTTCGGAATCAGCTACCCGACAGTCAAGAACCGGCTGAACCGGATCAGCGAGAACTTCCAGTTCGTCGAAACGGTACCGGTTTCCTCGCAGACGGATGTTTTAGTCCAGCTTGAGAATGGAGAAATATCCGTCAATGAGGCGATTGAGAGGATGTCAAAATGATGTTTCCACCGATGTTGCTGCGGGTGCATATTAAGAACCAGCGTCACAACATCCGGTTCTGGCTGCCGCTATTCATTATCGGGATACCGGCAACGCTGTTGATGATTGTGGTTGCCCTGTTACTTCTGCCATTTGCTCTGCTGGCCGGCCTGGTAATGCTGTTAATTGGTCACGGAAAATGGGTGGCAATCGTAAGCATCATTCTGCTGCGTGGCGGACCTCGGCTACTGGCCGTACTCTGTGCGCTGCGTGGGCTTACCGTGGATGTTGGGAGCAAAACCGAGAAAGTGTATGTTTCATTTCTATAGGATAAAACCGGGAGGATAATACAATGAGTGACAATAGAAGAAGAATACTGGATTTACTGGCCGAGGGGAAAATAAATGTAGAGGAGGCGGAAAGGCTTCTGTCTGCATCCGGAGGAGAGACGGAAGAAAAAACAACCAGTGATATCGCACAACAACCCCGCAAGTCTCAGCCCAAATTCCTCAGGGTAGTGGTTGAGCCCCAGGAAGGTTCAGGGGGGAAACAGGACCGGGTGAATGTTCGCGTACCGATGGCCCTACTGAGGGCCGGTGTGAGATTTGCCTCGGTGATACCGTCTGCCGCATCAGGCCATATTAACGAGCAGTTGAAAGAGAAAGGGATAGATATAGACGTACGCGATATTAAGCTGGATGACCTGGAAAAGCTGGTTGATGCCATGAGTGAACTCCAGGTTGATGTTGATAACACTGAGGGGAAGGTCCGTGTCTACTTTGAATAAGTAGACACGGATAAAAACCGTGAGGGGGGAGAAGATTATGCCGATAAAGAACTATAGCTTTACAAATTTCACCGGAGTGGCAGTGGGGGGAGCTTTCGAGGTTAATGTTCAGCAATCCGAGTCTTTCAGTGTAGTCGTGGAGGCTGACGACCTCACCCTCCAGTCCATTAAGGTATCTCAGAATGGTGATACCTTGAAAATAGGCCGGAAATGGGACCCCCTTAGCTGGATTCCGGGCAGCAGTCGGCCGAAAGCCACGATAACAATGCCCGTGCTGAAAGGGCTCTCACTTTCCGGAGCCACTACTGGTACCGCAAGTGGATTCAGTTCACCGGAGGAATTTCGAATGGAACTATCCGGAGCAAGCAGACTGAACGGCGACCTCGAAACTGGCGAAGCCACAATCGAACTGTCGGGTGCCAGCCGTGCCGAACTTCGCGGTTCTTCAGGAGACCTGGTAATAAAGGTATCCGGAGCAAGCAAGGTAACGGGAGATATGACTGCCGGCAATACCAGGCTGCATGTATCGGGAGCCAGTCATGTAGAACTCTCCGGTTCGGGTAAAGCCCTGGTCGTTGAAACCGGTGGTGCCAGTAATGTTAAACTCGGTTCTTTTTCAACCAGTGACACAGATATCCGGTCAGGTGGGGCCAGCCGGACCACGGTAAACGTGACCGGGAAACTTGATGCGAAGCTGGGCGGTGCCTCGGTCTTGCGCTGGAAGGGTGAGCCCACAATGGGCGACATCAGGACATCGGGCGCATCCCGGCTTGAGAAGAATGGGTAGCCTGACAGGTTTCGCAGATTTATTGTCGTCCGCAGCCTGCCAGGCAAATCATTAATTTCTCAGGAGATATAACTATAACCCGGGGGAATCATGGAAGAGTACACCACTATACAACAAGATACTACCCAACCTAATGCCAGGGGTATCTTTCGCTTACCCCTGCTGCAGCCGCTGGCCAACCGGAACTTCCGCCTGCTCTGGATTGGTGAGAGCGTGTCCGTTTTCGGTAACTTTTTCTATATGATAGCTCTGGCATGGATAGTCCTTGAAGAAACAGGCTCCGGGCTGGCACTGGGTACGATAATGATGGCAGCAGCAATTCCCCGGGCCCTCTTCATGCCCTTTGGTGGTGTACTGTCCGACCGTATGTCTCCCCGACTGGTGATGCTGGCTTCGAATATATTATGTGCTATCTTAGTAGGTCTGCTGTCTTTTCTCATCTTTAGTGGTACTGTAGCTCTGTGGCATATGTACCTTCTTTCGATCATAGGCGGCGCAGCAAGTGCCTTTTTCCTTCCTGCCATGATGACCATGGTCCCGAGGCTGGTCAGTAAGGACAAGCTCGAACCCAGCAATTCCCTGGTGATAGGAGCACAGCAAATCAGCGGTCTTTTCGGACCGGTTGCAGCCGGTTTCATTGTGGCTGCTGTTGGCGGTGCAGCAGCGATGGGTATTGACGCTGCTACCTTTGTCTTTGCCACCTTTACCCTGCTGCTTATGAGATCTGTAAATATTAAAACCCGGCCTGCACATAGTGATGACGGGTCTGCACAGCCTGCGGAGAGCAAAGGGACCTTTGCTGAAATCAGGGACGGCCTGAAATATGCCTGGGGTAATCCTTTACTCCGCGCAATGGTACCGGCGATTGCTGTGATAAACTTCTGTATAGTAGGTCCTATTGACATCGGACTGGCGTCTCTTGCTCATGATTATTTCGGTGGGGAAGCGTCGGACCTGGGTATCATGCTGTCCGTATTCGGTGGATCCGCGGTGTTGGGTGCGCTACTGGCGGGGTTGATTAAGGTTAGACGGCGGGGAATCATAGCAATAATCATCATGGCAGTTGAGGGTATTGGACTCGGAATGCTCAGCCTGGCACAGGATGTTTTACAGGCTTCCCTGTTTCTTGGAGTGATGGGTGCGTTGATGGGTTATATAAATGTCATGCTGATAGCATGGCTTCAGGGTACAACCCGCGCTGACATGCTGGGCAGGGTGATGAGCCTGGTAATGTTTGCCTCGATGGGACTCCAGCCGGTCTCCCTGGCACTGGCCGGGTGGCTGGTCGATGTGGGTCATGTTTACATGTTTGTCGGTGCGGGAAGCCTGATACTTATCACCAGCTTTTTCATGATGAAAAGTCAAACGATTCGTACCTTCGAGTGATAGCCATAACCGGGAAACCATAGCAATTGACCGTCGTGCCGGACACGGTGTAAGCTGTAAGGCGGCGGTCAAATTTTTATTACAGGGATTGGCAGGTAAATCTCTGCGATACTATCCGTCAGAATCCAAAAAAAATACCTACAGGGAGGCCATTATGGATTTCGTGCTCAGTAAAGAACATAGGATACTGCAGACAACGGTACGGGACCTGGCGCGTAACAAACTGGCGGCGGTGGCAGATGAATTGGACCGGAAGCAGGAATTTGCCTGGGATAACTTCAAGGCCATGAGTGAACTGGGCTTAACCGGTATGGGTATCCCCGCCGAGTACGGGGGCAGCAGCAGTGATGAGCTTGCCATCGCGATTGTCGTAGAAGAGCTGAGCTGGGCCTGCGCAGCAACCGCCGATATTCTGGACGCGCATCTGTGTCTATGCGCAAAGCCTATCTATGATTATGGGAACGAGGAGCAGCGTAAGAAGTTTGTCCCACCCCTGGCTAAAGGAGAGAAAGTTGGTGCCTTTGCCATAACCGAACCTGAAGCCGGCAGTGATATCGGGGCTATACAGTCCACCGCAGTAAAGGACGGCGATTCGTACGTACTTAATGGCAACAAGGTATTCATGACAAACGGAGATGTGGCTGATACTGCTATCGTGTTTGCCAGTATCCCCGAACTGGGCGCACGTGGTATGACGGCTTTCATAGTAGAGGATGGCACACCCGGCTTCAGCAAGGGTAAGAAATATGACAAGCTGGGCATGCGGGCAGCGACCAATTCGGATTTCATCTTTGAGGACTGCCGTATACCCGTCGAAAACCGGCTTGGTAAAGAAGGACAGGGCATGAAGATATGCCTGAGTATCCTTGACCACGGCCGGATAGGCATTGCCGCTCAGACCCTGGGTATTACCCAGGCTGTTCTTGACAAAGCGGTTGAATACTCCAAGCAGCGGATACAGTTCGGTACGCCTATCAGTCAGAACCAGGCCATAAGCTGGATGCTGGCAGACATGGCGACCCAGCTTGAAGCAGCAAGGTTGCTTACTTATAAAGCGGCTTTCCTTGCCGACCAGGGAGAGCCTTTTTCAGTTATTGCCGCGATGGCTAAACTGATGGCCAGCGAACTTTGCATGCGGGCTACAACGGATGGAATCCAAATTCATGGCGGCTATGGTTACATGATGGACTCACCCATGCAGCGCTTCTTCCGTGATGCCAAGCTGACCACTATCTACGAGGGAACATCCGAAGTCCAGCGCCTGATCATATCCAGGTCTCTGCTTCGATAAGTCTGTTAAGATACAAACCGGAAAATACTGACAGGTGAGGTGAAGCACCATGCTGAAGACGGCAGGTGAATACATCGAGAGTTTACGCGACCTCAATTTGAATCTCTATCTTTTCGGCGAGAAGGTGGACAACTGGGTTGATAACCCTATTATCAGACCCTCCATTAATGCTATTGCAATGACCTACAAAGCGGCACATGAACCCGAACATGAAAACCTGGCAACAACGACCTCGCCACTCACAGGGCAAAAAGTAAACCGCTTTGCTGCACTTTTTCAGGACACCACCGACCTGGTAAAAAAGGTGAAACTGCAGAGAATGCTGGGGCAGCGGACGGCCTGCTGTTTCCAGAGATGTGTCGGTATGGACGGCATGAACGCGGTCTACAGTACCACCTATGAGATTGACCAGAAATACGGTACCGAGTACCATCAGAGGTTCCGGGAATGGCTGAAGAATGTCCAGGAAAAAGACCTCTGTGTCAGCGGTGCGATGACGGATGTCAAGGGCGACCGCGGCCTGGCACCGAGTGAACAGCCAGACCCGGACATGTTTGTCCATATCACCGAGCGCAGGAACGACGGGATAGTAATCCGGGGCGCAAAGGCTCACCAGACCGGAATCGCCAACTCTCACGAAATGCTGATTATGCCCACCCTTAGAATGAAAGAAGCGGACAAAGACTACGCCGTAGCCTGTGCAATACCCACCGGTGCCGAGGGTATCACCATGATTTACGGACGGCAGTCCTGCGACACCAGGAAGCTCGAAGAAGGGGATATCGATGTCGGCAACTACAGCTTCGGTGGTCAGGAAGTACTCGTTGTCCTTGAAGATGTTTTTGTTCCCTGGGAGCGCGTCTTCATGTGCGGCGAGATAGACTTCTCGATAATGCTCGTGGAGAGGTTTGCCGCCTATCACCGGCAGAGCTACGGCGGCTGCAAGGCAGGTATTGGTGACGTGCTTATCGGTGCGACGGCGTCAATGGCGGACTACAACGGAGTCCGGAAAGCAGCCCACATCAGGGACAAGCTGGGTGAAATGATACACATGGCAGAGACGATACATGCCTGCGGGCTGGCCTGTTCTTACCAGGGACAGCAGATGAAAGCAGGTAACTACCAGCCCGATACCCTGCTGGCTAACGTGTGCAAACTCAATGTTACACGGTTCCCTTATGAACTCTGCCGTCTCGCCGAGGATATTACCGGCGGTCTGCTGGCTACTATCCCTTCGGAGCAGGACTTCCGCCACCCGGTGCTGGGTAAGTACATCGATAAGTACCTCAAAGGGGTATCCGATATTTCCACGGAAACACGGTTCCGGATGGTGTCCCTGGTCCATGCCATGACCTTCGGACTGGTAGCACCGAGTTACCGTGCGGAATCAATGCACGGTGCCGGGTCTCCCCAGGCACAGAAGATTATGATTGAGCGCGAGACAGACATGCCGCGCAAGCAGGAGCTTGCCCGCATCATCGCCGGTATTGACCCGAGAGAAGATATCCTGGGTTAGTATCCAGAATTACAGTATGTACGCTATGGCCGCAGGTTTTCTCTGCGGCCATAGCAATTTATTGTCGGCAGGGACTGCGGGGAACCGGGTGCTTGACCCGTTTTTTCGTTGCAGTGTAAGTATTACGGCTTCAAAAGGACAGCAATATTACTGCCGCTGTAGGCACTGTCGAAAGCCTTTTGTACATCATCAAGGGGCAGGATTTCGGTGATGAGAGGGCTGACATTTACCTGCCGGTTAGCGAGCAGACGGATAGCGGTATTGATTGAGTTCTTTTTACCCGGCGGTCCGCTCCTGAATGATAGCAGCCTGATTTCTTTTACCAGCCACGCTCCCGGGTCGACCTCCGTTGGTGAAATAAAGCCCGCAATGGGAATGATACCGTACATCTTCACCATTTCT
>DUES01000058.1 GCA_011192055.1 Dehalococcoidia bacterium | reverse complement strand
TAGTTACCATTCGTGATGGGCGGACCAGCCAGGAGAATATCCGAAAACCGAAATTCGACTTCAGTCGGACCGGAGACCAGATTGAAGAAACCCACGATGAATTCATCGTGGTAGATAGTGTCGGCCGTCTCCAGATTCCTCGCAACCTTGTCGAGCGTTTGAAGTTCGGGCGGAGAGCCAGGGTACTTATGGAAGAGGACCACCTTGCGGTATGGCCCGTAGACGGGCAAGAAGGAGATAAAGAGTGACAAATGCACCGCTGGTCTTCGCTGAGGACGTAGCCCGCACATTCTTCCTTGGTTCGACACGTGTGGAAGCGCTCCATGATGTCAACTTCACAGCACGTTCCGGCGAGCTGATGGTAATTACGGGCCCTTCGGGTTCCGGCAAGACCACCTTGCTCAATCTTCTTGCCGGACTGGACATGCCTACTTCAGGTATCATTCATCTTGATAGCCAGGACCTTGCCACTCTCTCGGAATGGGAACTGGCCCAGTTACGACGCTGCAAGATTGGTTTTGTCTTTCAGTCATTTGGCCTTCTTCCCCTTCTTTCCGCTTACGAGAATATTGAGTTACCGCTGCGGATTGCCGAGTGGAGTCGGAGGGAACGGATTCAGCGCACCGAAGAGGTATTGGAACTCGTAGGGCTGACTGACCGGGCAGGACACCGGCCCTATGAAATGTCAGGCGGGGAGCAACAGCGTATTGCCGTAGCACGTGCAGTGGTCCACCGTCCGTCCGTTATCCTGGCTGATGAACCTACCGGTGAACTTGACTCGGCCACCGGGACAGCAATATTCACCCTGCTCAAGAACATCACAGAGCAGGAAAACGTGGCCATCATCGTCGCCAGCCATGACGTGGTTGTTGCCAACCGGTTTGCTTCTGCTACCATGGAACTGAGAGACGGTACGTTTGTCAGCTAAGGTTATTAACCTGTAATCAATACATAAACCCGTAAACTGATTCGAACGCACTTTAACCGGGAAGACACCAATTCAGTCAGGGGGAATCATGCTTTCAAAAGAAGAACTGAAATCAAAGGTATGCTCCGAAATTGACAGTCGAAGCGATGAAATTGTAGCCGTGGCTAAAACCATCATGGACAATCCTGAGCCTGGTTTCCGGGAGAAAAAAACATCACGCCTTGTTGCGGAGAAATTTGCCGGGCTGGGGATTGACTACCGTGACGGACTGGGTATTACGGGTGTAAAAGGGACTGTAAAAGGTGGAAGCGAAGGGCCGACGGTTGCCGTCCTTGGTGAACTCGACTCCCTGATTGTACCAGGACATCCCAATGCGGACCCGGAGACGGGTGCCGCACATGCCTGCGGTCACAATGTCCAGATCGGAATGTTGATAGGTGTTGCCACCGGTCTGATACGTGCAGGAATATTGCCTTCTCTGGCGGGCAGGGTCGCCTTTATCGCAGTACCGGCGGAGGAGTACATAGAGATTGAGTACCGCGAAGAACTGCGCGCGCAGGGGAAAATAAGCTATCTCGGCGGCAAACCGGAGCTTATCAAACTCGGTGAGTTTGATGATATTGACATGGCCGTAATGACCCACACCGGTACGGCCTTCGGGGGCAAACTTGTCGGAATGGGCGGTACCTGTAACGGCTGTGTAGCAAAACAGGTACAGTTCATCGGGCGTGGCGCTCATGCCGGAGGTGCCCCGCATGCCGGTATAAATGCACTCAATGCCGCTACAATTGCCCTTTCCGCAATACACGCCCAGCGGGAAACATTTAAAGACGCGGATACTATTAGAGTGCACCCGATTATTACCAGAGGCGGACAGGCGGTGAATATTGTACCGGCTGATGTACGCATGGAGACCTTCGTGCGGGGAAAGACCCTGGAAGCGATAAAGGACGCTAATGAGAAGGTAGACCGTGCCCTCCGTGCCGGAGCCCTGGCTGTTGGCGGCAACGTACGCATAAAAACACTCCCCGGTTATCTCCCGCTGGTCAATGACCGTAACCTGGTTGCGGACTACCGTGCCAATGCCGAATCTTTACTGGGAAAGCGGAAAGTTGCGCCACCGGGCTATCACAGCACCGGTTCAACCGATATGGGAGATGTGAGTAATATCATGCCGGCCATCCACCCTCATGCTGCCGGTGCAACCGGCAATGCCCATGGCGATGACTACCTGATTGAAGACTACGAAATGGCTGTCCTTAATCCCGCCAAGATAATGGCCATGACGGTAATAGACCTTCTTGGTGATGGCGCAGTAAGAGGGAATGAAACTGTCGCCAGACACAAACCAAAGATGACCAGGCAGGAATACCTTGATTTACTGGACAGCCTGCGCAAAGAAGAAGTATATCAGGGCTAACGCCGAATTATTCTATCCCTCTGTAAGATTGCGCTTGAACTGGTAATAATCAAATACCTTTTTCAGGGCTGAAGCTGCCCTTTCCCGCGTGGGGAAAACGGGTATGCCGCATTCCTGGAACCTGGGTATCGTATCTCGTGCTTCTGCCATTTCCTCCGGATTGTAATAGGGCAAAACAGCCAGAAACGGTTTTTCAGTCTTACCTTTTATTTCCAGGGCTGCCTTGAAATCAGCTTCGCGTTGCTGTGGCGAGAACATAAACGTACCTACCCTGGAGAGGAGCACCAGGTTATCAATGTTGGCATCCGTGGCTACAATCTCAAGGACACGTGCCAGTTGTTGCCGGTTCCTGCCGGCATCAGTATCGACCGGATTCCGGTAGCTGCCTCCTATCAGGCTGAAAAATGTATCCAGTTCTTCATAGGAATCTTCAGTAAGCTGAGGTACCCTGAATCCGGCACCCGAAAAAGCGTCGGTGCTGGCTATGGACTGACCGCCGGCACCGCCGACTATTCCCATCCTGTCGCCCTCAACAGGTGGCAGGAAGATAAGGGCTTTCAGTGTGTCTATCAGGCTTTCCTGACTGAATACCTGTATTGCCCCGCACTGTCTCATGGCTGACGTCCACACATCCTGCGGTACTGCCAGAGAGGCGGTATGCGAACCGACAGCCCGTCCACCGTCGGTTGTCCAGCCGCCCTTCCAGATGACCACCGGTTTCCTGGCGGCCACTTCCCGCAGCACCGAGAAAAACCTGCTGCCGTTTCTCACTCC
Source organism: Dehalococcoidia bacterium (assembly GCA_011192055.1). The sequence continues at coordinate 8,760 of DUES01000058.1, read as the reverse complement.
TTCCAGGTACATGGCAATAACTTCAACTGAAGGGTCCTGTCCGAAATAGGCAAGGTAGTCACTGGCATGCAGCACAGTACCATTCCCAAAGCTGACCGATTTATTAATATTAACGCCTTCACTATGCGCTTCGCGGGTAAAGTACATGGCGTGTCCGCCGCTCTGGGAGATAAGGCCTACCGGTCCGCTGCAGCCACTGTACTGGTACCCGATTTGCCTGAGGCCTATTCCCGGTGTGAAAATACCCCGGCAGTTCGGACCGACGATATGTAAGTCGGCCTGCTCCGCTTTTTCTTTAATAGCCTGCTCCAGCCTGATTCCCTCCTCCGTATTTGTCTCTGAAAAACCGGCAGAGAAGAAATGAACGGCAGCAACCTGCTTCCGTATGCAATCATCAAGTATCCGGGGGGCCATTTGCCGCGGGAGGTTGATTATGGCCAGGTCTACAGGTTCCGGAATATCAAGGATACTCGTAAAATTTTCCACCCCGAGGGCCTTAATACCCTCGATTGACTCCGGGTTTACCTGGACCGAATAGAGTTTTCCGGTGAAAGTACTCTCATTATTAAGCCAGTGGAAATTTCCCTTTTTGCTGTCCCCGACAACCACGACACACCGGGGGTTGAATGCCCTGTCGAGCTTCTTGAAGTCAACTTTCAATATTCCTCCTCAAACGTTCGAAGCATTATAAGTGCATACTCTGGTTTTACTTGCAGGCAGTTCCTGTAACTGTTTTATGTCGACTATTGACAATCTCTTCCCAACGAATTACGATAGTGGTTCAACAATGACCACATTACTCGGGTGAGGTCCTGAAGTATTTTACCGGGGCGGCACCGGGGAGGCAAATAAGTGGCCATGAAAGCATGCCAGGTATGCGGGTACAGCGGTACTTCCGGTAACTTGGAACTGCACCATATCGTTCCTGCCGAAATAAGCGAACAGGCCGGAATTCCGGAATCACAAACGTTCTGGTTATGCCCCTCCTGCCACCGGGAAGTACACTCCTGGTACAATACAAAGGTTGCCCGGTCAACGTATGACCTGAAAGACAAGCGCTTCCGCCCCATGTCTGGCCTTGAACTGGTCCGAGAGTACACTGCTACCTTCAGCAGCTTCCTGAATTACAAAGGGTATAACCCCTCTATCAGACTTGATATTGACCCCTGATATTAATCCCAGCCTGTAGGCGAATACGTCTGGTGCACTATTGCTGGTAAGCAAGATTTTTCCCGGTTGCTAAATTTCTCTCTTGATAATCGTGGCCACTCCCTGACCGCCACCACAACAGGGAGTTGCCAGACCGTACGTACCGCCTTCGCTGTTAAGGATTCTGGCAAGTGTACCGACAAGCCTGGTACCGGTAGCACCGAGAGGATGACCCATGGCTACTGCACCACCCTTAACATTTACTTTATCCGGGTCAATACCCAGTTCCTTAATCGCATTCAAGGTAACAATAGCAAATGCTTCATTTATTTCCCAGAAATCAATGTCCCTGACTTCCAGGCCGGCATGTTTCAGGGCTTTCCGGCTGGCCGGAACGGGCCCCAGTCCCATCATCGAAGGGTCGACTCCGGCCCACCCCATTGAACAGACCTGCGCCAGGGGCTTCAGGTCCAGTTCAACGGCTTTTTCCCGTGACATCAGTATTATGGCAGTGGCACCGGCATTAAGCGGCGAGGAATTTCCTGCCGTTATCTGTCCATCCGGGACATAAGCCGGATTCAACCCTGCCAGTGCTTCGTAGGTAGTGGTCGGACGGATGCTGACATCATGGTCTATTACCTGCCTGGTGCCGTCGCCCAGCGTCACTTCTACGGGCATAATTTCATCCTTGAAAAAGCCTTCTTCCAGAGCTTTAGCAGCCATCTGGTGGCTTCGCAACGACCACCTGTCCATCTCTTCCCGGGTGATGCTTGTCGTCTTCAAGAGCTTTTCAGCCGTAAGCCCCATATTCATTGCTGTCAACAGGTCATATTTCTGAAAACGGGGGTCCAGAAAGAGTTTTTCGTTTGGTTTTACGGGCGAAAGGCTGGGGTCACCACCACCGGGACCTCCCATCGGGACATGGGTCATATGCTCTATACCGCAGGAAACGACAATATCTGAAAATCCCAGGGCTATCTCCATCGCTGCCGTATGTACTGCCGACATGGAAGAACCGCATTGACGGTCTATGTGCTGTGCGGCAACACTGAAAGGAAGTTCGGCCAGAAAGGCGATAAGCCTTGCCCCAAACATCATCTGCTCACCCCACGGCTGTGCCGTACCGGCGATAAGCTCATCAATATCATCGGGCCTGATTCCGGTGCGTTTGATGAGCTCCTTTATCAGGTCGGCAGCAACATCATCCATGCGGACACTATTAAAAACATCCCTCTCCGGCTCTCGCGGCCTCGAACGGGAAAATGGAGACCGCAGGTAGTCTACTATGACGACATCTCGTCCTTCCACTATTCCTGAACCTCCTTGTATACAGTCATATTTACATCAGCCAGGTAGCATATGCAGGCTTATCCTAACGCATACCTTATGACCAGTCAACCTCTCTCGTTCATGGAAATACGCACTAATACTATTTCAGTCTCACTCAAATTCAATACAGCAGTAATAACGACCTTTCACATAGCAGGATATTGACAATCAACCCTGTAATCCGTTCTAAACCGCTGTCAGTACATCAGTCACTATGCAAAATAGGGTCTGAGTCGTTTTGACAGTCAGGCTCAATGTTGTTAAACTTACCTAGACCTTTTGAGGACCAGCGGACGTAAAATCCGTACGGTGGCGACAAAAGCTCACGGGATGTAAGGTCTAGTTAAATAGGACGGAGTGTAATAACTGAATAGATTGAGCACCGTTTCTCTCTCATCCCGCTCGATTATTTGTGTCGCCTATTCATAACCCCCGTGACCGCTTCCAATCATTATCCACTTTCTGATTAACCGCGCTGTTTTCTGTTTTATTTCCACGGGAGGGTATATGTCTGACAATAATGTCATAATATCATGCAAGAACATCTGGAAGATCTTCGGTTCCAATGCTGCACAGATGATCGATGATGATTCCAAAACCAGTGTCTCCAAGCAGGAACTGCTGGAGAAGACCGGGCATGTGATTGCCGTCAAGGATGTTTCATTCGATGTAAAGGAGAGCGAGATATTCGTGGTGATGGGCTTATCCGGAAGCGGAAAGTCTACATTAATCCGCTGTATGAACCGCCTTATAGAACCGACCAAAGGTGAAATACACATCGACGGAGCGGATATAGCACAGATGGAAAAAACTGAGCTGAGAGACCTCCGCCGGCATAAGATGAACATGGTCTTCCAGTATTTCGGACTGCTTCCCCACCGCACTGTTCATGACAACGTGGGATTTGGCCTTGAAATTCGGGGAGAGCACGGACACACTAAAGAAGAGAAAATATCTCAGGCGCTTGAGCAGGTGGGACTGTCCGAGTGGAGAAAGAGCCGGATAGATGAGTTAAGCGGCGGCATGCAGCAGCGTGTCGGTCTGGCGCGCGCCCTGGCCGGAGGTGCCAGCGTACTGCTGATGGACGAGCCATTCAGCGCCCTTGACCCATTAATCCGCCGTCAGATGCAGGATGAATTCATCAATCTCCGTTCAGAAGTAAGGCAGACAGTCGTATTTATTACTCATGACCTCATGGAAGCACTACGTCTTGGCGACAGGATAGCTATCATGAAGGACGGAGAAATAGTCCAGATTGGCACGCCCCAGCAAATTGTGGCTAACCCGATAGACGAATATGTCAGCGAGTTTGTTAAGGATGTACCCCGCGGACAGATTATCCCTGTCAGAAGTATTATGGAACGCCCTGCTGTAGTGGTCACTGCTGAGCAGGACCTGGAAAACATCTTGAAAATCATGCAGGATAAAGAAGCAGTGACAGGTTTTGTAATAAATGGTTTCCGGCGAATAATTGGCACAATCTCCCAGGTGGATGCACAGGCTGCTCTTGAGAGTGGCGCTACCAAGGGTGGAGATGCACTTAATCTGGAGTATCCGTCTGCTCCTCCAACAGCCACTCTGGACGACTGTCTCCAGATAGTAGCTGATTCGGATGCTCCTCTGGCAGTGGTAAATGACAGAGGTCACCTCCTCGGTATAGCAACCACTACTGCTCTCATCCAGGCACTGAGAGTAGAAAATGGTAACGGCAACGGCAACGGCCATTGACCATGCCCGTAATCCATGCTTGACTTTACAGCGTGAGGTGAATTCACGCCTGCTTGTAAGGAAGGAATAGAAAAACCAGTGCAAAAAGATATAGAGAAAGATGCCTCAACAGTTTCGGAAGCGACACCCCTGACCTTCTGGCAGCGTTTGACTGGCAGTGGTAACGGTTTCAGTCCTTCAACTCCGGTAAAGATTGGAATTTACCTGGGAGGCTTCGCAATCCTGATGGTGGTAGTGATACTCCTTTACCAGGCCGTTCCTGCCGGAGAAGACCCCGGTGCCGTCATTGACTACCCCAAGGACTGGTCGTATGGCTGGGATGTAATCAAGTTCATTGACAGTATTGTCGACTGGGTAGTCATCAAGGGAGACGCCTTTTTCTCTGCGATAAACATTATTGTTTTGCGTGGAGTACTGTTACCGCTGGAGGACTTCTTCCTCTGGCTCCCCTGGTGGTCAGTCATCGTGATAACCGGAGTCCTTGCCTGGCGCACCGCTGGCGCCAAGATTGGTGTAATGGCGGTGATATTCCTGGCGATAATGACTACTATGGGAATGCTTGACCGGGGTTCCGAGACACTGGCTATAACGCTGACTTCAACCGCAATCTGTATACTCTTCGGACTGCCCCTGGGAATCCTTGCCGCCCGGAGTGACCACCTCGAGAGGATAATACGCCCCATCCTGGACATGATGCAGACCATGCCCAGTTTTGTCTATCTTATTCCGGCGCTGATGCTCTTCGGCCTCGGAAGCGTACCGGCGGTCATGGCTACCTGCATCTATGCCATACCGCCCATTATCCGGCTCACCAACCTGGGGATACGCCAGGTTGATGCACAGGTAGTGGAAGCGTCCAGGTCATTCGGGACGACTGCCTGGCAACTCCTCACCAAGGTACAGATGCCCATGGCGCTGCCGACAGTCCTGGCAGGTATGAACCAGACGATTATGATGGCGCTGGCCATGGTGGTGCTTGCCTCCATGATTGGTGCCGGCGGACTGGGTGCGGAAATCCTCCTGGGAATCGCCCGGGTAGAGGTTGGCCGGGGTGTTGTGGCAGGAGTCAGTATCGTGTTCATGGCTATCATGCTCGACAGAATTAGCCAGGGATTTGCCAGTAGACCGGAAACGAAACGTGCTGCATAGCATGATAATATGCGTAGAGAAAGTAACACAACCAAAGAAGGAGGTGGTAGTACAGAAGTGACACTCACCGTGTTTTACTAGTAGAAATTCGATAGCGCGATAAAAACCAGATACGTAAAAGGAGGATAATTAGTATGCGTTCAATGAACTCGCGGTGGACGAAGTGGCTGATGTTGCTGGTAGCAATGATAATGACAGTCAGCCTGTTTGCTGGCTGTGCGGGTGAGGAAGAGGAAAAGCCTACACTTACACTCTTTGATGGTTCCTGGGGTTCTCTCTGGCTTTCCAATGCCTTAGCCAAGATTATTATTGAGGAAGGCTACGGTTACCCGTGCGAATTAGTCACGGTGTCTAGTGATGTGATGAATGCAACACATCCTAAGGGCGATCTTCTCATAGATATGGAGCAGTGGACTCAGAACAATCCCGAATGGTATCAGGGTCATATCAAGGACGGGACCCTGGTGGAACTAGGTGTAGTGCTGGAGGGCGGTCCTCAGTTCTGGTGCATACCCCAGTGGGTACACGAGCAGTACGGTATTGACACCGTGGAAGATATGAAGGAGCACTGGGAACTCTTCCCTGACCCCGAGGACTCCACCAAGGGAATGTTCATCAACTGCAAGGTCGGCTGGAACTGCGAGAGGATTAACATATTCAAGTTCGAAGCCTATGGGCTGGATGAGTATTACAATATTATAAGCCCGGGTACGGCCGGTGCGGAAAAGGCCGCCATGATAGGTCCTCAGTTGAAAAATGAGCCGGTATTCGGCTACTACTGGGCACCTACCGACCTGATGGGCATGTTTGACTGGTACATCCTGGAAGAACCTGAATTTGATCCGGACATCTGGGCAAAGATTGCAGCCAAGATGGAAAACTCCGACCTTCCGTCACTGACCGAAGCGTGCGCCTACGAGAGCGTGCCCCTGACTATTTCCGTTTACAAGGACTTGCTGGATTTAGCCCCCGACGTGGTCACCATGCTGAGGAATTTTAACGTGGGTCTGGACCGGTGTAACAGAGCCCTGGCCTACCAGGGTGAAAACGAGATTGGCGAATGGGAAACTGTGGCTATCTGGTGGATGAGGGAGTACGACAGCCACTGGAAGAGCTTTGTACCGTCAGACATCTATACCAAAATAAAGGCATACGTGGACGACTACGGCCCTGTTCCATAGTATGGACGACTACTGGTAGTCAGAAGGAAAAAATACCAGAATAAGCTAGTATGCAAAATCTGCCCCCTGTTAGATACGTCTATGCAGAGGGCAGTATACTTCTCCGTATATTCTGGTTCAGGAATTTCTATTTAAGCTGTATCCGGTTTCAGTCCTTTAACTGGTAGGAGGGGCAATCAACATGTTAATCTGTCTGATACCCGATTCTGAAACTATATAATAACTATGGCAATGGAGATGGTTGTTTTAGTGATTGGCGCTGGGAGCCTGGAAGCGGAAATTCCCCTGTGAATCACCCAGTGATTTGCAGGTAGACCGGAAGCAAAATGTGCTGCATAGCATGATAATCTGCGTAGGGAAAGTAACCAACTACGGAAGGAGGTGGTAGTACATAAGTGATACGTAACGCGTTTCACCAATTGAACTACGATGACGCCGATGAAGACCAAGCACATAAAAGGAGGAAAATTAGTATGCATTCAATAAGTTCACGGTGGAAGAAGTGGCTGATGCTGCTGGTAGTAATGGTGATGACAGCCACCCTGTTTGCCGGCTGTACGGGCGAAGAGAAAGAGAAACCCACACTGACATTCTACGATGGCTCATGGGGGTCCCTGTGGCTCTCCAACAATATCGCCATGTTCATCATTGAGGAAGGCTACGATTACCCGTGCGAGGAAATCACCATAAGCACTGATGTCATGAAGCTGACACTTCCCAAGGGTGAAGTCCTCATCAACATGGAACAATGGTATCAGAACTACCCCGAGTGGTACCAGGAGCAGCTCGATCTGGGGAACATTGAAGCACTTGGCTACTCGCTGGAGGGCGGCCCGCAGTTCTGGTGTATACCCCAATGGGTACATGAGGAATACGGCATTGATACAGTTTTTGATATGAAAGACCATGCCGACCTCTTCCCCAATCCCGAGAACCCCGACAAGGGGATGTTTATCAATTGCAAGGTTGGTTGGGCCTGCGAAAGACTCAATCGTGTAAAGTTTGAGGCCTACGGACTGGATGAGTACTATGAAATCATAAGCCCGGGTACTGCCGGAGCTGAAGCAGCAGCAATGGCCGGACCGCAGATAAAACACGAACCGGTTTTCGGTTACTACTGGGCGCCCACCGACCTGATGGGTATGTACGACTGGTATGTCCTTGAAGAGCCTGAGTACGATGCTGATGTCTGGGCTAAAGTCGCCGAAAGGTCAAATGACTTCGAATTACCAAACCTGACCGAAGCATGTGCCTACGAGAGTGTACCTATGGCCATCAACATCTACAAGAGTGTGAGAGATGACGCGCCCGATGTGGTTGCCATGCTCGAGAAATTTAACGTTGGTTTGGACCGCTGCAACAAGACACTGGCCTTCCAGATGGAGCATGAGATAAACGAATGGGAAGCTATGGCCGTCTGGTGGCTGCGAGAATATGACAGCCACTGGAAGTCCTGGGTCACAACCGACGCCTACAACAAGATCAAGACCGCCCTGGACGACTACGACCCGGTACCCTAGGTATCGGCAGACCGTCGGCAAACAAAAGAATATACTTGAACGTAATGATGTTGCCCCCTGCACGGATATATCCGGCAGGGGGCAATTCTCTTTAACTTCTTCCCTGGGATGTTGGAACCTTTACTTCAACTGTTCGCGGTTGTAGTCCAGTATCCTGCGTGCGACAATCAGCATGTTAATCTGCCCGGTACCTTCAAAGATATCGTTTATCTTGCCGTCACGCATCCACTTCTCCAATAGGTACTTGCGGGAATACCCCAGCGGCCCCATTATCTCAACCGCTTTTTGAGTTATCCGGGTGACAACAAGCCCGGCCTTTGCCTTGGCCATGGAGGCTTCCAGGCTATTGGGCTGGAGCTGACTCATCTGCCACACCGCACGCAGCATCAGCATGTGCGCAGCCTTGTATCCGGCTTCCATATCCATGATATCACGCTCAATGGCCGTAAGCTTGTGACGCGGAGCCCCGTAACGGAAAACAATGCCTTCTTTCTCCAGTGCCTCCTTGACGAAATCAAGAGCGGCACGTCCTACTCCCAGCGCCATGGCGGCAATGATAGGCCGTGTGACATCAAAGGTAGCCATTGCCCGTCTGAAACCTGCCGTCTGGCCCGAGTCCAGTTTCCTGACTTCAGGGCTGCCCAGGATATTCTCGTAGGGGATGCGGCAGTTATCAAGAATCATTGCGGCGGTATCGCTTGCCC
>DUES01000057.1 GCA_011192055.1 Dehalococcoidia bacterium | reverse complement strand
GGTCATCATTTCTTTAATCTGGTCGTCGCCAAACTCAGCCCCATGCATGAGGATGGCAACCTGTTCATCTACAGACTTCAGTTTCACTCACCTCTTTCCTGGTTGCCGGTGCAACCTTGCCTACCTATCAAATTCTATCACCTGTTGGGAAGGCTATCAATCCTGCAATACTTTGCAATTCACCCCTGAGAGGAATAAAATGTCGGATATGCCGTTTCTAACCAGGGCTTGACTCTTTTATTCTCCGGAATACTGGCACATCAGGAGGGCGAAGTACCATGGAATCCTGGACGGGAAAAGACACCGTGCGAACGAAGTACGGCACGGTCAGAGGGTTTGAGGACGAAGCGGATACCATAGCCTGGAAGGCAATACCATTCGCCAGACCGCCGGTGGATGAACTGCGTTGGAAAGCACCGCGGGACCCGGAGACATGGAGCGGTGTCCGGGCTGAAACTGAGTTTTCAAATAGAAGCCTTCAGACGTGGGTGGGCAGCGGTGCCATTACGGGTAGTGAGGATTGTCTTTACCTGAATGTATGGCGGCCCCGCACTTCGGAAAGAGACCTGCCGGTGTATGTCTGGATACATGGTGGCGGCAATACGGTACAGACACCGACTCATAAGATAGCCCACGGCGCAAATGTTGCCGGTCAGTCCAACATGATTTTCGTATCGATGAACTACAGGCTAGGTGAGTTTGGCTGGTTTTCCCATCCCGCGCTCCGGACTGGTAAAACAGGTGATGAATATGATGATTCCGGCAATTACGGCACCCTGGATATAATCAAGGCACTGGAATGGGTCCGGGATAACATCGAAATGTTTGGTGGTAACCCGGACTGTGTGCTTGTTGCCGGGGAATCGGCCGGAGCCTTTAACACGCTAACCCTTCTTATATCTCCTGCGGCTGAAGGTCTGTTTCACAGGGCTATGTCCCAGAGCGGCAGGCAAAATACTTACCTTGTTACGGAAGGAGATGCCGGAGCCCAGGCTGTCCTTGCCCATCTCCTGGTGAATGATGGCAGTGCCTCCTCCCCGGAAGAAGCCGAGAAGATGCGGGACGGCATGGCGTCCGGGGAAATTGCCGCTTATCTGAGGTCAAAGGCGTTCTCTGATTTTATCAGGTGCCGGCGGGCAGTCCCGTTTAAGGCTGCCTTCGAAGATGGTGCCGTGATATCGGTTGACGGGTTCCATTCACTCCGGACGGGTACGTACCCGAATAAGATACCCGTGATAATAGGTATGAATAAGGAGGAAGCAAAATTCAGGCTGTTTTTCAGTGAGGCATTTCCGGATGATGAAGAACTGTACGAACACGTCTCCGGCTTTGCCAGTGACCTGAAGAAAGCAACTGGCTGTGACGATATTCTACGCATGTTGAGGGAGAATGCAGACCAGCCCGATGTTTATGGCTACCAGTTTCTCTGGGGAGCACGAGGTCGGAACGGTGCAAGCGTCATGCCGGAACCGTATGGTTTCAGGCTCGGGGCTGCACACGGGCTGGATATCCCGTTCTTCCTGAATACGGACAGGGTCTACGGTCCAATCGACCGTGAGATATTCACCGAAGATAACTACGCCGGGAGGAAGGCACTGACCAGGGAAATGATGGCGTATGTTGCACAGTTTGCGCGCACCGGAAACCCAAACGCTCCACAACTAACCAGGACAAGATGGAGCCCGTGGTCAAACGATACCGGCGGACCAAAGTGTATATTGTTCGATGCTGACAAGACTGCAACCAATATCAGGATGACCGCCGGGGAAGCAACGGAAAAAGGGGTCAGGGCCGGGTTGGATGCTCTCCCGGAATCGCTGAGGTCCAGGATAAAAGAGACCATGGCCAGGATGCAGGCGGTATCCGCTTTCGATGCTACAGGCTAGAAAAACAGTATCAACGGTACTATATGTCTTGGCAAGAGTTATTCTGTAACATATAATGTGCTGTAAGACATATGTTGTCACTTAACTTTGGAACCGGTTGGCATACGGGAACAGGTTACTCTGTACAGGTAGTCCAGGTTCTAAAGTGCCGGTTCGCAGGAACCAGGGAGGTAATATGTTCAAAAGTATACCAGTAGTGTTCCTCATCGCATGCCTGTTGCTGTCTTCTTGCCAGGCAGTAATACCGGAGCCATTAATCGAGGTGCTGGACGAGGACACCGAAGGGGCTTCAGTCTCGTTCAGGGTAGCTATTGATAAGCCTGGATGGCTGGTATTGCACCCGGCTGCAACTGGAGGAGGGCCGGACGCCGGTAGTGAGATTACACGAGCTTATCTTGCTGAAGCGGGGGAGTACGCTAAAATAACCATGCCTGTTACTGATGCAATCATTGGCAATGTTGATGGCTTTGCAATGCTTCACTATGATGAACCCGCAGACGAAGCGTATACCTTTGCGCCCGGCGGTGATGATGACCCGCCGGTTACGGTTGATGATGCGGTGTTAATGGCACCATTTACGATGCACGGTGCTACACCCTACATCGAAGTGCAGGACTCGGGTGCCGGGGACGGTGTTATCACTATCAAAGTGGGTATTGACAAGCCGGGCTGGCTGGTTTTACGCACGGCAACGGCTGAAGGCAGGCCTGATGTTACTGTGTTAACCGCAAGCACCTATCTCTCTGCTGCCGGTGTCTATCCAGGTTTTGAAGTAACCCTGCCTACTACACCGGCACGTCCCTATTTTGCCATACTCTATTATGATGACCCGGCGGATGGTGAATTTACCCATACATCCATCGGAACAGACGACCCGGCAGTCCAGGTACAGGGTGCTGGTATTGAGGAAGCCTTTACCATTGGTTACTAGCTGCTGATACACGAAACATAGATACCGGTCGAAAAGAGACTGATTCTGCGATAATATCAGCAGTTGTGTTTGAATCCGGTTCGAAGGAGATATACTGAGATGTTTAAGACCAGGTTTACGGAAATGATGGGAATAGACTACCCCATAGTTGCCGGCGGTATGCGGGACCTTTCCCGGGCGGAACTTGTTGCAGCGGTATCCAACGCCGGGGCACTGGGAATTCTGGACTCGTCCCGGTTTAAGAAAGCGGAGGACCTGCGTGAGGAGATAAAGAAAACAAAGAACCTGACTGACAAGCCTTTTGGGATTAATATCACACTGTTTCCATGGGGAGACGCCAAACTCAATGATGAGTTCATAGAAGTGCTGGTTGAGGAAGGTGTCAGGGCTGTGGAAACATCGGGATTCAGGGGGCCCGGAGAATTCGTCGAGCGCCTGCGAAATGGTAATGTCAGGTTGATTCATAAGGTAGCGGCGGTGAAGCATGCGGTTGCCGCGGAGCGGGAAGGTGCTGATGCCGTGACCATTGTGGGTTTCGAGCAGGGCGGAGCCCTGGGACGTGAAGACGCCACTACCTTCATCCTCGTGCCGAGGGCTGTCGATGAATTGAAGGTACCGGTGCTTGCCGGGGGTGGTATCGG
>DUES01000056.1 GCA_011192055.1 Dehalococcoidia bacterium | reverse complement strand
GCCCATTCCTGATGCGCCCTATCCTGGACTACAAGCAGCAGGGTGTCAGGCTGGTGGTGGTTGACCCTGTCTTCACGGGTACAGCGTCCAAGGCCGATGAATATGTGCAGATAAGACCGGGTACGGATGCCGCCCTTGCCCTGGGAATGATGAATGTTATCATGCAGGAAGGGCTTCAGGACGAGGACTTCGTACGCGCCCATACCGTTGGACCATTCCTGGTGCGAAGCTGTAACGGACGCTTCCTCAGGGAGAGGGACTTTTCCGCCGGCGGCGCCGGAAGGTATATGGTCTGGGACGCTGCTTCAAATAGTGCCCGCCCCGGTGAAGAAACGGGTGCATCTGCCGCACTAACCGGTACCTACCATGTTGAAGGGATGGAATGTAAACCGGCATTTCAACTGCTTACCGAGCTTATTGCGGAATACCCCCCGGAAAAGGCATCTGAGATAACCAATGTGCCTGCAGAAACCATTCGGAGGCTGGCAGTTGCATACGGTACCAGTAAACCGGCCAATATATACACCAACAACGGACTGGGTCGGCACTATCATGGCGACCTTACATTCCGTGCCATTTGTACTCTCGCTGCTATTACGGGCAATATTACCGTACCCGGTGCCGGTGGGCACCGGCGGCTGGTGCTCAACTGGGGTGCTTTCCTGCAACCTGACCCGGAACGGTCTTATTCCCGGATGGGCATTCTCAATACGTATCCATCGATACTCACTGAAAAACCCTACCCTCTCAAGGCTCTCTGGTTTTCCTTCACCAACTTCGTGAACCAGTGTGCCGATTCGTATAAAATTATCAATGAACTTTTCCCGAAACTGGAATTGATTGTTGATACCGCGCTTTTCATGAACGACACCGCCAAATATGCCGATATCGTGCTGCCGGTCTGTACCTTCCTGGAGTTTTCCGACATGGTCGGAGGGCCGTCCCCGTATCTCCAGCTCCAGCAAAAGGTAATTGAACCCCTGTACGAGTCGAGGTCGGATGTGTCTATCCTCAGGGACCTTTCGAAAAGACTTGGCTTCGGTGAGTATTTTGAGAAGACGGAAGAAGAATTCGTTGACCTCCTGCTCGATTCCGGGCATGCTTCTGTCGAAGGTATCGATGTTGCCAGTCTCAGGGAAGGTCCGGGCAGGATAAATCTGACACCATCAGCCCCGGCAGAACAGTCTGCGCAGGGAAAATTCCGCACTGCCTCCGGGAAGGTGGAGTTCTACGTGGAGAAGCTCAAAACACTGGGTGAAGAACTGCCCCTCTACCGGGAACCGCTGGAGAGTGGACGTTCTGAAAAGGCTGAGAAATATCCCCTGGTCTATGTCCAGGTGCACAGTCGCTTCCGGCACCACTCCAGCTTTGCCAATATACCTGCGCTGCTTGAGATAAACCCGGAACCGGTGATGGATATTCACCCTGATGACGCCGCCAGTCGCAGTATCACCGATGGTGACGCCGTGGCTGTTTATAATGACCGTGGCAGGATAAAGCTAAAGGCTAAATTAAACGCAGGTATTCAACCGGGAGTCGTGAATATCAGCCAGGGATGGTGGTTCGAGCAGTTTGGCGAGGGCGGACATAACACGCTGAGTCACGATACAATTAATCCCGCTCAGGATGCAATTTATGAACCGAATATGGCCTTCAACGATGTCCTGGTAGAGGTTGAAAAGGCCTGAGGGCTGACAGGAGAGAAAAGTGCCCAAGCGATATGGTCTGGTAATTGACCTGGAGCGATGCATCGGGTGCCATACCTGCACTATAGCATGCAAGGCAGAAAACGGTATCGAGGAAGGTTCGTGGATGGAGGTACGCACCATTGGCGGTGCCGGTATGGATACGGCCGGTGGTGAATTCCCCGATTTAACGATGTACTATGAGCCGAAGACCTGCATGCACTGTGATGAACCGCCCTGTATTGACGCCTGTCCGCCGGGAGCGCTATACAAGCGTGATGACGGCATTGTCCTGGTTGATACGGACAAATGCGATGGCTGCCAGCTCTGCCTTTCGGTCTGTCCTTATGAAGTACTGCATTTTGACTCCGTAAAAAATATTGTCGGCAAATGCACGCTCTGTGCCGGACGCATTGACCAGGGACTCGACCCGTTTTGTGTTATCTGCTGCCAGGCAGAAGCAATGTACTTCGGTGACTTGGCGGACCCGGACAGCGAGGTATCCAGGCTGGCGGCATCACGGAACGCCTATGTACTCCTGCCCGGTGCCGGAACCGGTCCGGCAGTACGCTACCTCCCACCGATGGAGCCGCGCGGACTTCCTTAGTAGAACGGATTAAATGCCGGTAATTCAACTCTCCTGATATAGCGGTGAAGAGTTCTTCATCCAGCGGGTCATATGCCGCATGTCCGCAATCAGTTTGCCGCTTTCCTGCTCATGGAGCTCGGAATCTACCCAGGCGAATTCCGTTTTCGGGCTGGCGCCGATACATATCACCTTACCCGTGTTGCGGTAGGGTACGTTCGCTTTTAACGGGCCGTTGATGTTGCGTAACTCTGTAGCTCCGAAGAAACCAACTGCCGGGGCTATCCTGTCGGGTGGAAAACTCACATTCAGAGCGGTATACATTGAACTGGGATTAAGTATCGATGCACCCCAGGGAGAGTTTCCTTTGTACCAGTCGAGGGGGTCGGTAATTGTCTCCAGGACTTTGTCAAGTTCTTCCTGTGTGAATACCACGTTCTCTCTTGGCGGTACCTCTTCCCCTACCCTGAGACCGGCCAGGATGCGAAGGTCTTCCGACGGGGTGTTGTCCAGGCTGACGTTACGGACGTATGAGGCCTCCTGCGGTTCGCCTACTGCCAGTGTGCCTTTAGCCACGGTTTGCCCTTCCGGCGTTTCCACCCAGGCACCTACCTGAACGTCACCGGCATCTTTCGGCGGCACTTCAATAACAGCCCTCACTTCTTCCCGGTCCAGCGTAGCATAGGTGTAGAACATGCTCAGGGAACCCTTCTCGAACCAGCGCTGACCGAAAAACTCGATTATCAATGGTGCGAACAGGTTGAGGTGAATGGTACCCGGAATGGTACCGCCCCGCATACCTATCTTCTGGGCAGTACCGTCATTGTGAATCCAGGAGTTTATCCAGATGTTTGGCGGTTGTCGCCAGCCACCATATACCTTTCCATCCTTGACTACGGTATCATCAGACATAGCAGACCTCCTTTGCTCAATGCGGCTATATTATTCTATCAGCCGGGCAATGGCAAGCCCGTACTCACCGGAAACCGAATACAGCAGACAGGTGCTACCATCTTCACAGAATATGGCAGGGTCACGCAACTGCCGTACCGGCTGCGGTGCCCAGTCGCGGACCGAGGGTTCAACCGGCAGATGCACCCCTTCATACTCAAGCTCAGGTTCGAGTACGGTTATAGCTTCCGACTCCCGCCAGTCCATCCAGTCCGGGACCAGCTCAATGGTTGCCAGCAGTATTCGCTCCGGAGTATCTCCCACGTCCGAGTAAAACACCGAGAGAATGTTACCATTGAGCTTGAGGGCGCTGTGGCGCATGTTCCGGCTGAATAGAGTCGGTCCTTTCTCAAAACTCCCGAGTCCGTCCCGGGAGCGATAGAAGATACCCGGCATACCAAGTGCATACCAGTAGTCTTCCCGGCGAAAGACCCGGAAATAGGGGTTACCAAGGGTCTCCGGGAGACGATTGAAGTTGATACCGTCGTCGGAGACGGCTACCCTGGACTCCTGGCGGGGAGTTGCCGTCAGCCCGAGGTGGTAGTACATTCGTATCCGGTGGTTTTCCTCGTCCACGTGTACGTCCGGTGAAGCGACGTGGTCGACTCCTTCGCCCTCGATGACGCGTAGCGTACCCGGCGCATAGATTTCCCAGGGGCCTTCCAGTTTGTCGGCATAAGCAAGGCGGATAAACTTGCCTTTGTGGTGCGCAAAATACAGGTAATACTTACCCAGGCGGTCGGGCAGCCAGTCCGGTGCTCGAATGAGTGACGGCCCGTTGATATTGCTGCCGATTCGGGCTTTCATGTTCGGCCGGATAATGGGGTTTTCCGGAAAGCGCTCTACCTTCACGTCACTATACTACCGGTTGTAATCAATGCGATGACTGATGAGGAGTACTAGTCCTGGTGCCTGTTTATTATGTGCAGGTTCCAGGTGCCTTCAAAGGAGCATACTCCACCGATAGCACACACTCGGATGTCATCGCCATTATAAGAAGCGGCCGATATATCGAAAAGGTATTCCGCCAGGTCCTCTGCGGTCTTTGCTTCGAACCGTAGAACGGGTAGCTCAGCATCGATATCAAAAGCCCGGGGTGCCTCCATCTCACCCTGGTAGGTTGAGACCCCAATCAATTCACCCGGTTCAGGTTTGACACGGAACGTACCGGCCGAGATGCCGTAGGTCTTGATACCCACGATTAGTACCGGCTCTGCGGTAGTGTGGCGATAGGTTATAATACCGGCTATCCGGGGCGTGTGGTAGCTGTCCGGTTCTGCACGGGCGCCATCGAGCAGCTTCTTCATGTAACCCCGGGCGGGCGCAGAGTCGGTGTTGAAAAGAAGCCGGTAAGCCTCGAATATAGCATCGGTCTGAATTCCGTTACTGACGGCAACTATGCCGGAAAGCTCATCAACTTTTACGGCAGTATAATGGCGCAAAGGGTCGTATTCCACCTGGCCAAGCGGCCCGATTCTTATTCCATCACCCACGCGGACAGCCTTTCGCTCCCTGCTCTGCGGATTGCGTCCTGAAACAAGATAGGCAAAGGCCGGCCGTCCACCGGTCGTCAGTCCCAGGAAAAGCTGTCTTCCCGGATACGGTCCGTTTGGATTTGTTACCATTAATGTGTCCTCCCCTCACTGTGCAATGAGATATAGCCACAACTGATATGAACCCTGCCATAAACTTCCATAACTGTTATAATGGCCTTCCGTCGGGTTCTCTCTTCTTAGTTCTATTATATACCTGTACAGGCTTTCTTTTTCTACTCGTCAAAGATAGCGGCAACCCTGGTCCAGCTCCCACTGCCACCAACAATGTTAATAGGGAAGCAGGCTACCTTGAATCCGAAGGG
>DUES01000055.1 GCA_011192055.1 Dehalococcoidia bacterium | reverse complement strand
TTGACCGCCGCAAGGACCAGACCTACGTGCTGTATGTGATGACGCAGGAACAACTCGGCTATACTCTCTTTCCGCTTGGTGGTTTGACCAAGCCGGAAGTCCGGCGTGTCGCGGAACGGCTTGCTCTGCCGGTTGCTGCCAAGCCGGAAAGCCAGGAAATTTGCTTTGTGCCCGATAATGATTATGCCGGATTTGTCAGGGAATACACTGGGATTGCCAGCAAGCCGGGACCGATACTGGACCGCTCCGGAAATATCCTCGGGGAGCACCGGGGAATAACAGCCTACACCATAGGGCAGCGAAAAGGACTTGGGCTGACAAGTCAGATTCCGCTCTACGTAACCGCTGTCGATGGCGAGAAGAACACAATAACCGTCGGCACTAAAGAGGAAGTGTACATGACGGGGCTTATCGCCTCGGGACTGAACTGGATATCCGTGCGGAAACCGGAGAAACCAATACGTGTCCGGGCAAAGATACGCTATCTTCACCGGGCTGCCGAAGCTACTGTCACACCCTGCGGCGATGATGAAGTACAGGTCATATTCAAAGAGCCGCAGATGGCGATTACGCCCGGCCAGGCAACCGTCTTCTACGATGGCGATACCGTCATCGGTGGCGGGACGATACTGCGGGCACTGTAAACGTAATCAATGATACAATAGCGTAAACTGGGGTATAATGGTATAAGAGGCACATTCAGCCGGTGAATGACTGCAGACATGGCCTCCGAGGGAGAGAGAAGTGAGTGAAGTAATTGCCGTATGCCGGAGTGATACCAAAGGTACCAGGAAGGATGTTGTCAGGGAGGTTCTCCTTCTTAATAACTACGGTGTCGAGAATGACGCCCACGCCGACAGCGCATGGCACCGCCAGGTGAGCCTGCTCGCGACAGAAAGCATCGAGAAAATGCGCAACATGGGCCTGGACGTAGGTCCCGGGGATTTTGCGGAAAACCTTACCACTGAAGGGATAGAGCTGTTTACCCTGCCGGTCGGCACTATCCTGAAAGTAGGGGATGATGTTACTCTTGAAATATCCCAGATAGGCAAGGAATGTCACACCGGGTGCGCCATTCTACGGCAGACCGGTAAGTGCATTATGCCGAAGGAAGGTATCTTTGCCCGCGTAATTAATGGTGGTACCGTCCGCGCCGGTCATGATATCAGGACAGTCGTAGAGAAATAGGTCCCGAACGCTACAGAAGATGTTATACGGTTGAGTGGAGAATTGACAAAGATGCAGAAGAAAGACGCTGACCTTGTTCAACAACTGAATCAGCTGAAGAAAGAACGGAATGCCGTTATCCTTGTTCACAACTATCAGAGGGCCGAGGTGCAGGATATCGGTGATTTCGTGGGTGATTCTCTGGAACTCAGCCGGAAAGCCGCAGAGATTGATGCAGATGTGATTGTCTTCTGCGGGGTACACTTCATGGCGGAGACCGCCGCAATACTGAACCCGGACAGGATAGTCATCCTGCCGGACAGTCATGCCGGTTGTCCCATGGCAGACATGATAACGGCTGACAGGCTCAGGGAGAAGAAAAAAGAAATCCCCGATGCTTCCGTGGTCTGTTACGTTAATTCCAGCGCGGAGGTAAAAGCGGAGTCAGACGTATGCTGTACATCAGCCAATGCAGTAAGGGTAATTGAAAACCTGGACTCCGGCGAGATACTGTTTGTACCGGACCAGTACCTGGGTCACTTCGTCTCTACCCGGACAGGAAGGGAAATGCACCTCTGGCCGGGTTACTGTCCGACTCATGCGAGAATACAACGCGAAGATATATTGCAGAAAAAACAGGAATATCCACAGGCAAAGGTAGTAGTACACCCCGAGTGCCGGCCTGAAGTAACCGAGATGGCCGATGCCATTCTCAGCACGAGCGGGATATGCCGGTATGCCGCGCAGCCCGAAGTCCGAGAGTTAATTGTGGGTACGGAAAACGGTATCATCCACCGACTGCAGAAAGAAAACCCGGATACGAAGTTTATCCCATTATCCGAACGGGCCGTCTGTCCCAACATGAAACTCATCACCCTGGAAAAGGTAGTATGGTCCCTCCAGGAGATGGAAACCAGGGTCATCGTACCGGAACCAATCCGCATCAGGGCTAAAAGGTCCGTGGACAGGATGCTGGAAACAGTATAAGCACGGTTGAATTCAGGTACGAAATCATCATGGCTGCCATCGACTCCACCGAATCAGCCCGGAAGAATGGATGCACTTCAGGACATTGACAAATCCCCGCTGGTATAGTATAGTGAACATGGTTGAACTGGCCAGTTCTAAGTGATACTGCGGAGGTGACCAATGAGGCTCCATGCAGTATTAGGAGTTAGGCAAGTTGACTCCTAAGGCCCTGCGGAAGCAGGGCGGTAGGAAAACGAACCAGGCTCGATAAAACCAAAAAAAGTGGCCGTTCTCAAAGATGAGAGGCAAGGTGCGGCTGAGTGCCGCAGGTGAGTCCGGTTCGACTTGAGGCAACATGTAGTGGAGGGCGTTTCGAAAGCGTCCTCCACTTTTTATTCAAGAACCACTGGTTCCAGACCACGCCATATGTCATAATACATTAAAAGCCCATGAGGATTATCAAACGTGAGAGTTAAATACGGCGGTTTTCGCAGTCCGGGTGTTAACATGACCCCGATATGGGTAATCATGGCGGTTAACCTGCTGTTTTATATCGCCACGGTAATACAGCGCAGTCTCATCATATCCACGTTCGGGCTGACACCGATGGAGTTTAACAACGAACCGTGGACCATTGTCACTAACATGTTTGTCCACGCCGGTCTGTGGCACTTCCTGGGCAATATGCTCATGCTCTATTTCTTCGGCACCTACCTCCTTGGACTGGTCGGCGAAGTCAAGTTCCTCCTGGTGTATTTTGCAGGAGGACTGCTGGCAAATGGCGCCTTCATGGCCCTGGGGTCCGAATTCGCTACAGTAGTCGGTGCTTCCGGTGCCGTCTACGCCATAATGGGCGCAATGGCAGTGATGAGACCCCGTCTGAAGGTGTATTTGTGGTTCCTGATACCGATAGACCTGTGGATTGTCGTCATTGTCGGTATGCTGATAATATCCCCCAGCATTGCCTGGCAGGCCCACCTGGGCGGCCTTGTTCTCGGGATTATCGCCGGCTTCTATTTCCGTAAAAAGGAACGGGGCACGTTCTGGCGCTAGCCACCCGTTTCATCATTATAACAGCGACCTGCACCACGTCACTTCTGTGATTCGGTGTTCATTATTTCCAAAGGTATCGGTAGTCACCTCCTGCTTAATACCTTATCTGTTACCCAGGTGCCCGGTTTATTCTGTTACCATTGTACCCGGTCTGAACCTAGTATGCCCCATCCCCCTGTATACGTCTTTGCGAGGAGTGTAACGACGAAGCAATCTATTCTGGTTCACTTCAGATTGCTTCGGCCTGCTGGTAAAACCCAGCAGGTTCACTCGCAATGACAAGTACTGGCACTGCGAGGAACATTAGTGACGAAGCAGTCTATCATGACCCACTACGATACTGCCGTGAGAGCGCGACCCATTATAAGGTGCAAATAACCTCCACACTAAGCTGCCCTTCACACCGTTTTGGGGTGTCCAGTAGGGGTGGAACCCCTCTGGAACGGGGGTTCAAGGGGGTGTCCCCCTTATTATCCGGTGCACCAAACATACATTGACGTCGGATGTCAACGACGTACACCAAACCTTTCATGCTGCCACTAACGCGCTGTAGTATTTCCGGGAATATGCGACTGGCGATAAGTAACCCAGCCCGGCCTGCAAACGCACCCGGTT
>DUES01000054.1 GCA_011192055.1 Dehalococcoidia bacterium | reverse complement strand
GACAACTCACCAAACGCTAAAGTAAGACAGAAGCCAATGGACCGGGGGAGGATTGAACAGCATGGTAGAAGTACTGGACAATATACCCGTCACACTGGAACCGGAGAAGGTTATGAAACGACTTCGCGTGCGCGGTCGTGAAAATATAATTGATGAAATGGTAAGGGAACTGATTGATATTGCCCTGCCTGTTGCCCGACCTAAGGCCATATACGCAATATCAAAGATAGACAGCCGGACCGATAATACGGTAGACATTGACGGAGTTACATTCACCAGCCATATACTCCGGAAAAACCTGGACAAAGTAAACCGGGTCTTTCCATACGTTGCCACCTGCGGCCGGGAGCTGCACGAGTTAACCGTCCCGTCCGGTGACCTGTTGAAAGCATTCTGCCTTGATACAATCAAGACATTCGTCGTGGGCTCAGCAATGACCTATTTGACCGATTACCTCGACAAGCACTATCAGCCGGGACAGATGTCACACATGAATCCGGGTTCCCTGAAAGGCTGGCCGATAAGCCAGCAGCGGGAACTGTTCTCCGTTTTCGGTGACGTTGAATCGGCAATCGGTGTGACCCTGAGTGAAGGCATGGCCATGATACCCACAAAATCGGTTTCAGGCATATACTTCCAGACCGAAGTCCGGTGGGAAAACTGCCAGCTCTGCCCCATGGAAAACTGCATCGGCCGGAGGGCACCCTACAGTCCGGAACTGAAAAAGCAGTACGAAAAGGTGACGGGTTAGTCACTTTGAGTGGTAAAAACGTACTATAATCCCAGGTGATTCACAAAGAGTGTCTGCTCTCCTCTTTACAAATTGCGCTCATTCCCGTTTAATAGAGGAAGACAATACACGAGAGATTAAATCCCACTTTTCGGCCAGGAGTAAATATCATGGAAGAAGCAATCGCGGAACTTCAGGCACAAGGCAAAGCCGCCAAAGAAGCCTCGTATCGCATGGCCTATATCTCCAGCGAGATAAAGAACCAGGCTCTCTACAATATCGCTGACGACCTGCTAAGCCGCAAGGACGAAATACTGGCCGCAAACAAGCAGGACCGCAAAGCAGCCAAGGAATCAGGCATGGAAGCTGCAATGCTTGACCGCCTGATGCTGGATAAAAGCCGCCTCGAAGGTATTGCCGGGGACGTACGGACAGTTGCAGAACTACCCGACCCTATTGGTGAGACCCTGGAAATGCGTACCCTGTCCAACGGCCTCATTATCGGAAAGAGACGTGTACCCCTCGGCGTTATCGGTTCAATGTACGAAAGCCGTCCCAACGTCACCGTGGATATCTCCGCACTCTGCCTGAAATCGGGCAACGCCGTCATCCTCCGCGGCGGCAAGGAAGCCCTCAACTCCAACCGGTTCCTTGCCACCGTCGTCCAGGATGCAGTTACGCGCGCGGGTATACCGGCGGGCGCTGTCCAGTTTATCGATAATATCGACCGCGAACTGGTCAATCACCTCCTCAAGATGAACAATGTTATTGACATGTTCATCCCCCGGGGAGGCGAAGGCCTTATTAAGTTCATCATCGAAAATGCCACCATGCCCGTTGTCAGTGGCGGCATCGGTGTTTGCCATACGTATGTTGACAGCCATGCCGACATTGAAAAAGCGGCCCCTATCATTTTTAACGCCAAGGTGCAGCGTCCCACCGTCTGCAACGCCCTTGACACTGTTCTTGTCCACGCCGATATCGCCGAACGTTCCCTGCCGGTAATCGCAGCGGAACTGGGTAAAGCAGATGTGGAGATGCACTGTGATAAGCGGGCCATGGCTATCCTGAAGTCGGATGACTCTCTTAAACTATCGGCAGCCACTGGCGATGACTGGGGTAAGGAGTACCTGGCACTTATTGCCGCGGTAAAAGTAGTCGATTCACTGGATGAAGCCCTGGAGCACATCCGTACCTATGGTTCGGGGCATTCAGAGGCCATAATCTCCGAAGACTACACCTCCGCAATGCGTTTTCTTAATGAAGTGGACGCTGCCTGTGTCTATATCAATGCAAGTACGCGCTTCACCGATGGCGGACAGTTCGGCCTCGGGGCGGAAGTAGGCATCAGCACCGGTAAGCTGCACGCCCGCGGACCTCTGGGCCTTAAAGAACTGACAACCTACAAGTGGATAATCTTCGGCAGCGGGCAAATCAGGGACTAGGTGTGCCCGTTACCGCCTGGCTGCATCCAGGACGCTCTGCTGTACCTGGAACAACTCGTTGATACCCTTCTCCGCCAGTGACAGCAAAAAGTCAATCGTATCCTTGCTGAACGGTTTACCCTCTGCGGTGCCCTGGACCTCCACAAACTCACCCTTACTCGTCATCACCACGTTAAAGTCCACGTCTGCCTGGAAGTCCTCATCATAGCACAGGTCCAGCAACCTCTGGTTACGGGCTACACCGACACTGATAGCTGCTACGGCACTCTTCATCGGTATCGAAGATATCAGTCCAATCCTGGACATCGTCTGCAGCGCCTGATAGAGAGCAACATAGGCACCCGTAACAGCGGCAGTCCTGGTACCACCATCAGCCTGGATAACATCACAATCGATATATAGCGTCCGTTCACCCAGTTTTGTAAGGTCGACTGCCGCCCGCATCGAGCGCCCGATGAAACGCTGGATTTCCTGGCTCCTGCCGCCGATTTTTCCACGGGTAGAATCTCGTTCGGAGCGGGTAACGGTTGCCCGTGGCAGCATCGAGTATTCCGCCGTAATCCATCCGGTACCGCTATTACGGAGAAAACCCGGGACAGTACTTTCCACGCTCACGGAACACAGTACCCGGGTCTGTCCCAGTTCAATCAATGCCGAACCTTCCGCAAAGCTCTGGTATCCCGGCGTAATCCGTACCGGTCGTAATTCATTATACGCACGTCCATCTGCTCTCTTCACAGAATAGTATCCTTTCTCATCAGCACACGTTTATAATCGTACCGCTGTTACCGGAAAAGTATAGCACCCATTAAGTGAACTGACAATCGGATAAGTCCAGCGCAGTTACAAAACCGGTGCGCGGTTCAGTCTTCGCCCCGCTCGATTTCCAGCAGCCTGGCATCACTGATACCGAAGTGATGGGCAATCTCGTGCCTTACCACTCTCCGGATTTCCGTAGCAACCTCACGTTCGTCACGGCACCTGGCTTCAATGGGTTTCTGAAATATGGTTATCTTGTCCGGGAGCACCATGCCGTAACCCCGCCCTCGACGGGTAAGCGGTACCCCCTCGTAAAGACCGAGCAGCGTATAACCACGCCGCAGCCCGCCACTGGCCATCTGCTCGCGTGAAGGGTAGTCCTGGACCACCACATCAACGTTTTCCAGTCGGGATAGAAACTCTTCCGGCAGTCCGGCCACAGCCCTTGTAACAAGTGAGTGAAATTCTTCTATGTCCATAACGTTATCTATTCACATACTTTCCCGCATAATCCCCTGTAACAATTCTGACAGTCCCTGCCGTTAAACGTCAAGGCCTCTAAGTTCCCCGGCGCTGTAGTCCTGTTAACCTTGACACTCAAACAACACCTGCCGTAATATTACTCCATAACTAACACCGCAGCCCCCTGCCCTGCGGTCCGCACACCGCTGAAAGGAGCCCGCCATTGACACTGCAAGCACTCGATGGTCTCAAAGTACTCGACCTCGGTGATTATGTATCCGGTCCTTACTGTACAAAGATGCTGGCATCTTTCGGAGCCGAGGTCATCAAGGTGGAGAAACCCGGTGAAGGAGACAGCTCCCGGAGGATGGGACCCTTCCCCGGTGATGAAGCCCACCCGGAAAAAAGCGGTGCTTTTCTCTACCTGAATACCGGCAAAAAAAGCATAACCCTCAACATAAAGACCGCTACCGGCCTTAAAATACTGAAAGACTTAATCAGAAATAGCGATATACTGGTGGAAAACTTCCAGCCCGGAGTAATGGCAGACCTCGGTCTTGACCCTGCCATACTGGAGAAGGAAAACCCGCGACTGATAGTAGCATCTATTACAGGATTCGGACAGAACGGCCCCTACCGCGACTACAAGATGTCATCAATCGTAGGTTACGCCCTGGGCGGACACCAGTACATCATTGGGGAACCGGACCGTGAGCCTCTGCAGGGTGCCGGTCCACAGCCCGAATACCAGGGCGGTCTGCACGCTTTCTTCGGCATCATGGCAGCACTGTATTCCCGTGAAGAAACCGGCCGGGGGCAGCACATTGATGTCTCGATTATGGAATGCATGACCGGTTTCCACCAGTTTACTATTATCCGTTATACCTACGGCGGCGAGATAAAACCCCGCTCCGGTAATCGCTACGAAAGCACTTATCCAGTCACTATCTACCCGTGCAAGGACGGCCACGTTGCACTGAGTGCCTCCAGCGTCCAGCAGCAGGAGCTCCTTTACGCCCTGATAGGGAAACCGGAAATTGCCGAAG
>DUES01000053.1 GCA_011192055.1 Dehalococcoidia bacterium | reverse complement strand
TCTGGGAATAGAATCAGGGTGGCGGCGTGGTTCCAGAACTGACCGGGCTATGCTGGTTGGGCTGATGAGCTTGAACGGCTTCCCCGATTTCTTTCTGGGGATGTTACTCCTTATCATCTTCGGCGTGGTGCTGGGTATCTTCCCTCTGGCCGGGGCATTGACTCCCTATTCGGGGCTGTCCGGGCTGGCTCTGATAGCGGATGTGCTCAAGCACCTCTTCCTGCCGATAGCCGCCCTGACCCTGGCTCACCTGGCTGGCGGCTACCTGCTCACCCGAAATACGATGATTACGGTACTCAAGGAACCCTATATGCTTACCGCCAGGGCTAAGGGCCTATCACAGCGAATACTCAAGTACCGGCACGCGGGCAGGAACTCGATGCTGCCGGTAGTCACCAGGACCGGTATCTGGGTCGGCCGGGTAGTGACCGGGGCCCTATTTGTCGAAATGGTCTTCGCCTACCCCGGAGTGGGCTACCTGACCTACGAAGCCCTGCTAACCCGTGACTACCCTATCATCCAGGGGGTCTTCCTGCTGGTAGCCATATTCGTACTGGCTGCTAATTTCCTGGTTGACCTTTCCTACCCGAAACTGGACCCGAGAGTAAGCCATGCATATTGATGTCAAGAAGGAGATAAGAGAGAGTGGCCCTGGGAAAACCGGACTGGTCATACTACTGGTAATGATAGCGGTGGCTCTTCTGGCGCCAGTGGTAGCCCTCCATGAGCCATCCCAGCAATCAACCGCCTCCCTGCTTTCTCCATCCTTGAACCACTGGCTGGGCACCAACCATGTTGGCCAGGACATCTGGAGTCGACTGCTCTTTGGTGCCCGGACATCCCTGCTGGTTGGGTTTGGGGTAGGCATTCTCTCCACGCTTCTGGGTACCATATTCGGGGTATCAGCAGCCCTTGTCGGCGGTCTTTACGAAAAGGTAGTGATGAGAATAGTCGATGCCTTCATCGTAATTCCGATGGTGATAATCGTTGTCCTGGTGGCAGCCTACCTGAGACCGAGCCTGCTGGTTCTGATACTTCTCCTCTCCCTGCTGAGCTGGCAGGGCGGTGCCAGGGTCATCAGGGCGCAGGCCCTTTCATTAAAAGAGAGAGGGCATGTTGCCGCTGCCAGGTCATTTGGCGCCAATCATTTCTACATTGCCTGTCGTCATATCGTGCCCGACCTCGGGCCTATCCTGCTGGTTGATTTTATCTACGGGGTAAGAAGAGCAGTAGTCATGGAGGCAGGGCTGGCTTTCCTGGGGATAAGCGACCCAACCCTGGTTAGCTGGGGCATGATGATGCGTGATGCGCTGAGTTTCAGTTACCTGGATGTCTGGCGGTGGTGGCTGATTCCTACCGGAGTCGCCCTATCACTGACCATCATTGGCCTCACCTTTATCGGCTACGCCGCCGAACCGGTTATTGAGCCCAGACTGAGAGGTGCCGAGGTTGCTTGAGATAAAGGGGCTGAGAGTCAGCTACGGCCGGGACGTAGTCCTTGATGGGATAGACCTGGAGCTAGCAGCAGGAGAGACCCTGGCCATCGTTGGTGAGTCAGGTACGGGAAAAACCACCCTCGGCTTGAGCATCATGCGCCTGGTGGAGGGCACCATTCGGGGCACTATTAACTTCAACGGGAAGGACCTGCTGGCATTATCTGACCAGGAGATACGGCAGATAAGGTGGACCCAGATTGCCATGGCTTTCCAGAATGCCAATAATGTGCTTAACCCTGTCTATACTGTCCTGGACCAGATTGCTGAACCGGTGATAGAGCACGGACTCAGTAAAAGGAACGAAGCACGTGATAAAGCTGCGGCGTTGCTCAACCAGTTTGGTCTTCGCCAAAATCGCTTCGCTGCCTATCCGCACCAACTCAGCGGTGGCGAGCAGCAAAGAGTCCTTCTTGCGATGGCAATGGCCAACGACCCCGAGCTATTGATATTGGACGAACCGTTATCCTCACTTGATGCTGCCACCAGGACTGAAATCGGAGACCTGCTGAAACAGACTAACACGCACCGGACCAAGCTGGTAGTAACCCACGACCTGGATACCGTCAGCAAGCTGGCGGACCGGCTTGCGGTCCTTTATGGCGGTAAAATCATAGAAGTAGGACCAACCCAAGATATACTCACCCATCCCAGACACCCGTATACCAGAGCTCTCATTCGAGCCTATCCGAATATGACCACGGTAAAAGACCTCCAGGGCATTAAGGGTAGGATGACCCGTCCGGTCAGCGGCTGCTCATTTCATCCCCGGTGTACCCAGGCAATAGATATTTGTTCTAGAGAAACACCGGAACTTTTACCGAGTTATGGACGAAATATCGCTTGCCACCGTGGTGGTATTATTACTCTCCTATCAACCAGGAATCTAACCAAATCCTTTGGCTCACTTAAAGCTGTTGACTCGGCAAATCTTAATATTGAAGGGGGAGAGACACTGGCGCTAGTAGGCCAGACTGGCTCGGGAAAGACCACGCTGGCAAAAATGATTGTGGGGCTTCACCAGCCTACCGAGGGTGCTGTGTATCTTGAGGATGTCAAAGTAGATGACCGGGGAAAGGATTTCTACAAAAAGGTACAGATGGTCTTTCAAAATCCCGGAGAGTCACTGAGCCACCGCCTATCGGTACTGGAAGCAGTGACGGAACCGCTGGAGATTCAAGAAACAGGGGCCAAGGAAGAGAGGATAAACAAGGCAATACACGTATTGGGAGAGGTGGAGTTGCCCCAGACTGTAGACTTCCTGAATAAGTATCCACACCACTTGAGTGGTGGTGAAATGCAACGGGTCGCCATAGCTAGGGCGCTAGTGCTGGACCCGGCGCTACTTATTGCTGATGAACCCACTGCCTTCTTGGACGCCAGCATACAGGCCAAGATTTTGAAGCTCTTGCTCAACCTGCAGGAGCAGCGGGGGTTGAGTATGCTTTATATTACCCACGATATCGCCGCAGCTAGAAAGGTAAGTGATAGAATAGCCGTGATGCTAGATGGCAAGATAGTCGAGGAAGGCCCTTCAAATGAAATTGTGACAGCACCAAAACATGCCTACACCGAAAACCTTCTCAATTCAGCTCCAACTCTACATCTAACAGAATCCCGCTGAGGGTACTGCTGGTTCTACCAGGAAGATTCTCCCTACCAAGCCTGTTATTATCACAGACCTCAGGGCAGCTATATACTCATTCCTGGCCGATAGATATCCACGTGCCTGTTGAAAGCCTGTTCAGTAAGCTGGTTGAAAAATAGCCGAGGGAAACTAGATCATTCGGTCTAGATGTCATAGGGACGGTACAACAATTGACTATTTCGTGCAGACAAAGTCACAAAATCCTGGACCATGCAGTTCAAGTCACCAAAGCCTATGGTGTTACCCTCGGAGATAAAAGAAGAGGCTGGGCATCCCGATGCAGGGAAAACCCAGCCCTTTTAATTCTAATAGCTATACCAGCAAAACCTAACTCTTACCAATTCTGAACATCTTCGTACCACACTGAGGGCAGACACCCTGGGTCGCCGGCTTCCCGTTCTTCATGGTGATGGCCTTAGCGTCCTTTATCTCCCTTTTGGCACGACACTTCATGCAATAGGCTTCCATACAATTGCCTCCCTTGTTTTTCCCAAGACTACGACACTCACTGCCTCGTGTCAAGCAGCGTTGTATCGTTCAGAGGTTCGGACGGTGCCCGCAACAGGGACGAGTCGCTATTGGATTCAGGCACAAAGAAAAGGCTGCGGGATGATTTCCCGCAACCTTTTCAGTGTACTACCTGGCAGGCCAGGTTAGAAGCCAAACAGCGCCGGTTGCTCGGAATCTCTCCTGGCTACCTCTTCCTCTTTCTTTTCCCGCCTCTCGGTTCGGTCTCCTTCCTGTCTGGCCAGCAGCTTCTCTCTCTTCCGCACTTTCCACATCTATCGGTTCTCCACACTTGCTACAACGGTAGGTGACTTTGAAGATACTCTCGGCCAAGCAGTGTCCTTCTACCAGGCCATCGTCGTGACCTTCCTGCCACGCCTCGTCGTAGGCCTTCGCTTTGATATCAAGGTCGTTGGCGATAGCTATAATCAGATACGCAACCGAGGTGAAGTTATTCGCATTAAGTGAACGCGCCGAGGGAAAGGGATGGCAGATTATCCGGCAGCGCATCACGGAGAGATTCAACGTGCCGCCCCCGACGGTAAGGGCGATGGAAAAGTGGAAAAAGAGCCTTAACCGTGAGGGCATCATTGCTGAGCTCATGAAAGACACAAAAAAACAAATGCCAGGAATGGAAAGGAACGCGCAGCAGGTAGTTGCCCAGAATCTAATCCCGGTAATACTGAGTGCTAAAGACGCTGGAGAGGATATGGAAACCGCTGCCTGGATGTGGTTCTTCCAGTGGATAGAGAAATGGCTTGGTCGAGACCGATTCAAGAAGATGATTGATGATTACTTTGCCAAGCAGGAAGACAAGCCGAGTATTGCCGAGCAGGAGATACAGAAATGAATAACACTGCTAAAACCCGGATCAGGGTGGCTACTTATGCCAGGGTTTCCACCCAGGAGCAAGCCCTGGAAGGAACATCGATGGAGTTCCAGCGAAGCCACTCGCTGCCTACTGCCAACTGCAAGACTGGGTAGTCATCAACAGGTACATTGATCCTGGCTACTCTGGTAAGGACGGTAATCGTCCTGGACTGGAACAATTGCTGTCCGATGCCAAGATAGGATTGTTTGACAAGGTTGTGGCCTACAAATTGGACCGTCTGGCCCGCAACCTGCGCCTGCTTTTGGAGGTAGAGCAGAAGTTGGCAAGTTGTCACGTATCTCTGACTTCGGTGAAGGAATCTGTGGATACGTCCACCGGTACCGGCAAGATGGTGTTTCAGATGTTCGGTATGATAGCCGAGTGGGAACGGGACAACATCATCGAGCGCACCAGGAGCGGCAGGATCCAAAGGTACCGCGATGGGTGCTGGGCTGGTGGAAAGCCACCGTACGGTTATGCGTACAACAAAGCGACAAGGAAACTTGTAGTTGATGAAACCGAAGCCAGGGTAGTCAGAAGGATATACTCCGAGTATGGTAGGGGGAAGGCACTCAGCGGTATATCTGAGGGATTGAATAGGGATAAGATACCTGGCCGGAGCAAGAACTGCAAAGGCTGGCGGTCCACTGCGGTCAGGCAAGTGCTGCTGAACCCAACATATGAAGGCACGCAGATAGTGAACCGGCATACCCATATTTCGGACATCAACAGGATTGACCTCAGTAAGGCGATCCGGATAAGTGTACCGGCTATCGTTACTAAGGAAATCTGGCTGGCAGCGCAAGAAAGGTTGAAGAATAACAAGCGTAGCAGGCCGAAATGCCAGGATGAGTTCCTTCTTCAGGGGATGATTACCTGCGGTATATGCGGTCATGCGTACCGGGCGGAGAGAATTCACGGCAAGAGGTATTACTCATGCCGTGGCAGGATGAAATACCATCACCTTGACGGTTCACCAAGGTGCAAGTCTCCCTCCTTCAGAGCCGAGTGGCTGGAAAGCGAGATTTGGCAGCGTGTAGATGAAATTATCAATGACCCAAACACCTTGTCTGTGGTAATCAGGGATACGATAGAGAACCTTAGGGCGAGGGAGGCGGACCTGAACGCCAGGCTGAAGCCAATCGAAGAGAGGCTGGCCGAGATTGCCCAACAGAAGGCCAGGTTAGCTGATGATTGGGTAATCCGCAATATGAACAGCGACAAGTTCAGGGAGTTAAAGGATAGCCTCGACCGGGAGGAGATCAGGATAAGGGGGCTTAAAGCCAGTATTGACCCGGCTCAGATAGATGAATTGGAGAACACCCGGGGCATGCTGCGCTTCTGGGAAAGGCAGGTCAGGGCAATGGACTGGAATACGGAGAACGAAGACGGTACTATGACGAGGGTGGTAGGCGGGCCTCACCAGGTAGCACTGAAAGTAGTCGGGCTTGAAGACAGGCGGCTTGGCACAACTACGGGTTTCCCTGCCTCGAAGCGTGAAATGCTTGACAGGCTAAACGTGAGGCTGTTCGTGTTCAATCATGGAATGGAAGTCAATGCCCTTTTCCCGATAGAACCGATTGGTAGTCTATCGTGCAGTCCCCCTTCCTGGACAGGAAGGAGCCTTCCACGGAAGGGGGAATAGATTATAACTGGGAGCGCTCCCTCTGGACTCCCCTTTTTCAGAAACCTGTTAGCTCTTCGACGAATCTATATCAAGGACCTTGCCCGGATTCATTATATTGTTCGGGTCAAAAGCCCGCTTTATCCGTTTCATAAGGCTAATCTCGGATTCATTGAGGGCAATGTCCAGGTATTTTTTCTTGATTGACCCGACTCCATGTTCTCCCGAGACCGTTCCTCCCATTGCTACACCGACCTTGAAGAGTTGAGTAAGCAGCTCCGGTGCCTGCTTCCGGTGCAGTTCGGTACCGTCATCCATCATGCAGAGGTGCACATTTCCGTCTCCGGCGTGCCCGCAGGCTACCAGCGCAATACCGTATTCCTCACCGATTTTCCTTGCTTCGACCATAAAGTCGGCTATTCGACTGCGCGGAACGACGACATCGGCGATATCCAGTATACCGAGGTGTACCGCAGCAGGATAAAACTTCTCCCTGGCTTCCATCAGGTTTCTCTTGGCACGCTCGCTGCCGGGTATATAGACATCGACTGCGCCACGGTTTAGACATACCTCTCCGATATCACTGGACATGCGCTGTATTTCATCATCGTCAGCCCCTTCGACAATGATGAGTAAAAATGCTTCATGGCTGTGAAGTGGTATTTCCTTACCCGTAAACTCCTCGACCATCTGTATCGCGTCTTTCTCCATAAACTCAATACCGACTGGGACTATCCCGCGGACGAGGATATCAGGGACAGCCCCGATAGCTTCATGCAAGCTGTTGAATGGAATAAAAAGTATCTCTGTCTTCCCCGGACGTGTGGTCAGTCTCAGGAGTACTTTTGTGATTACGGCCAGCGTTCCCTCGGACCCGATGATTAGCTGTGTGAGGTCATACCCGGTGCTGCATTTGACGAACTTGCCCCCGGTTTCTATGATTTCCCCGGTCGGGAGGACAACCTCCAGTCCGAGGACAAAGTGCCGGGTTACGCCGTACTTAACAGCCCTCATGCCACCGGCGTTGGTAGCGACATTCCCGCCAAGAGCAGCGCTTTTCTCTCCCGGATACAGAGGATAGTAGAGTCCGTATTCCTCAACTGCCCGGTACAGTTCCTCAAGAGTAACAGCCGGCTCAACGGTAGCCACGAAGTTGTGCCGGTCTATTTCCAGTATGCGGTTCATCCTCTCCATTGAAAGTATAATCCCTCCGTAGAA
Source organism: Dehalococcoidia bacterium (assembly GCA_011192055.1). The sequence goes on along the minus strand of DUES01000053.1, from coordinate 4,229 downwards.
GGCTACGGCACCTCCGGCAAGACCGGTGCCCGCACCACGGACAACGATAGGAACTCTCGCTTCGTTGGCCAGCTTCATAATTTCGGCTACTTCCCTGCTATTACCCGGCTTCACCACCAGGTCTGGAACGGCCTGGTCTGACCCCGGTGCCTCGTCGCGGGAGTAGTTCTGCCTTTCGTCGCCGGTTAGAACGTTTTTCTCACCTGCTATTGCAGCAAGATTCGCTACCAGGGTAGACGTAATCCTGCCGTACCGGATTTGTTTGTCCATTTACCCTTCCTTTTCCTGCCTCACCGCGGAATCGACTCCATGCCCGGTCTGGCCTTTGCTGAACCCGGACAGCTTTCCAACCATCGCAGTCCAGTGGGTGCCTTTCCAGAAAACCCTGTGACAGGCAGGGCATTCCACGAACTGTTCCTGTGTTTCCAGGATGTAGGGCGGTATACGGTCCGCTACTTCATGTTTTTTTCTTTCAACAAGAGGAGTGTTGCATTCAAGACAGAGGCTGAACGGCCGGAAGTCCGTATCCAGGTGCAGGCATTCCATGACCTGCTGCATCTGTTCCTCGGAGTTATCTCCGCTGACAAGGACTGCCTGCAACCGGCCGCTGGTAATGATGCGCCGTTCCATGATATGCGTATCTTTGGTAAGGATTATGCGTGACTGGTCAAGGGCTATGCGTATCATGCGGTAGTCTTCGCCATGGTCGAACAGCAGGGTGTCGTATCCCATCATCCGAAGCCAGCGGGCCAGCTTGCCGACATTAAGGTCGACTATAAATTTTGGTGATTCTACAGTATTCATATAACTGGAAAGTACCGGTCTATGTACATATCATCCTTCGCCTGTTACTAACGGCAGGTGATACTAGACCCGGAGTTGCATACCTTCGTATGCAATAGTAGCAGGTGTGCCCAGGGTTCGGGCGACATCCTCCACCTGTTCTCTGATTTCATCCTCAAGTTCCGGGCTCATGTGCACGACAACTATTTGAGGCAGATAGCCTTTGAGGTTGCGAAAAGTACACATCTCCTGCCGGAGTAGTGCCGGAGTAAGGTGCCCGGATTCTACGGCGAGTTCGGAGAATCTGTCGGGGAGCGTAATCTCTGTAATAAGGACATGGGGAGATACGTGCTGCCAGCATTCCTGCAGCCCCGGTCCGGTATCAGCGGTGTAAAACAGCACCCTGCCTTCAGGTGATGTTATCTCGTAGCCCACTGTTGTCACCGAGTGATTGACAGGGACCGGCAGAACGGAATAGCCGGAAATCTCTATGGAATGGTGCGGTTCGATTGCGGTAAAAATGACGGTCGGGTTTTCCTCCGGTTTCTCCATAAACCTGGAATAGAGCAGGCCATTGAGAAGATGGGAAGAGAGAGCTTCACGTACCTCTTCTGTAGAGTAGACATTGATGGAAATCCCCGAGTGGTAGAAATTCATGGCCAGGACCGGTATATCCCTGATGTGGTCAAAGTGCCGGTGGGTCAGTAATACTGCTTTAAGTGACCTTTGGGCAGCGATGGAGAGGTTGCCGGTCAGTGCCCCGGCGTCTATTGCCAGGATGTTATCAATCAGCAGGCAGATACAGCGGGTATCCTGCGATTCGATATTGTGCGCACCCAGAAAACGGACATTCACTGCTCAATTGCCTTTCGCTGCCTGCCCCGGATGGAGAACGGGTTGAAATTGGTATCGTGGTCGTAGATGTCTGTTGACTCCCTTTTCTTGAGCGAATCAACAGCGAGGTATGTTAACGGGGTTGCAGCGACCTCGATGATGATTTTGGCCAGCCAGTGGTGTAGTACCATTACCAGTGCAAATACCGGCGTACCCGCAAAAGCCACGAGGATAAATATCAGGGTATCCAGTCCCTGACCGACGACTGTAGAGCTGATGGTACGGGTCCAGAGCCATCGTCCACGGGTTAATATCTTCATCCTGGCCATGATATAGGAATTGGTGAATTCCCCCGCAAGATAGCCCAGGAAAGAAGCAGCGAGCAGGCGCGGTGCATAACCGAGGATGCTCTCGTAGGCTTTCTGGCCTTCCCAGAACGGGGCAGCAGGCAGGACCTGTCCTACCCATGCGAAGATAACAAAGACCAGGTTGCAGAGAAAACCAAGCCAGATAACCTTTCTGGCCTGGTGATAGCCGTAGACTTCGGTCAGGACGTCCCCGAAAATATAGCTGACCGGAAAAACGAATATTGCTGCAGGCAGAATAAAGGAGCCCACACTGATTACCTTGACAGCAATGATATTGGCCGTAATCAGGCAAGTGACGAAGACAGTGGCTATAACCACAAACCTGGCTGAAGTATTCATTATTATATCCAGTGTTTGCGACGGAAGAAGTAGAGCATGGTAAGAATAATTGCCAGGCAGATAAGGGAAACAAAGAGCGGTGACAGCCGGGAATTCCCAAAAAGTCCAAGCGGGATATTCATACCGAAGATACTGGCGACAACCGTAATCGGGAGCATTATTGTGGCGATAATAGTCAGCATGCGGACAATCTCGTTGGTACGGTTCGTTGCCAGTGAATCGTGGGTATCATTCAACCCCTCGATTCTTTCCTTGTACTCATCGAGACCATCCCGTATCTTGTCGACATGGTCCACCAGGTCGTCAAAATAAATTTCCATGTCTGTCTCGGTATAACGGCGGGCTTTGGTCCACAGGTTCCCGAAAACAGCCCGTAGCGGCCAGATAATTCGCCGGAACGAAATTACGTCACGGCGTAACTCGGAGATGTCCCGTACCGCGTTGGGCATACTGCTGGAAAAAATCTCGTCATCCACCCTGTCGATATTACTGCCGATTTTATTGAGTATCGGTAAACAGTAATCGACCAATCGGTCTACTATCCGGTACAGGAGATGACCTGTGCCGCCACTCATAGCCCAGCGCCGGAACTCCTCCTCCTGCTGGCACTGCCGGAACAGGTTTACCAGCGGTTTGAGTTTTCCCTTATGCAGTGTTATCAGGTAGTCCTGCCCGATGAATACCGATACCTGGCTGGGCGTTGTTACGCGTGTCTTTTTATTAAAAACAGGGAAGTGCAGGACAAGGAAAAGATAGTCGTCATACTCGTCTATCTTGGGCCGCTGTATACGACTAAGACAGTCGTCCAGGTCCAGGGGATGGAACGGGTAGTGTCTGGCCAGGTAATCAGTCTCCAGTTCAGTCGGGCCGTCAATATTAACCCAGGTTACATTACCCCAGGTCAGAGACTCCATGTGAAGTTTTGGCTCTTCAACGCTTGCAGTACCGGTCATAGCGGACTATCCTTTTGGCGTGATGCCGGTCTACATTCTATCATATTTGCGAGTTAGTGGCTAAGTCATGTATTATTAATTGTGTAATGGTAAATTATTGGCAATATCACAACCGTGGTGACGAGGGCGTTTTGTAAACCGCCCTTTTTCTTGGATATTTTCCTCTGTAAAGCGCACCAGTTCACTTGAGACAACACTGCATTAGTATCTGCAATTATAGTCATGCAGCTATATAAAACATAATCGTGGAGGTTTGGTAAATGTCGACTCACCCACTCGAGGAACTCCTTCATCCGAAATCAATCGCCGTAGTCGGTGCATCAAATACGGGACAGGGAAGAGGTTGGGTAGAACCTCTCCAGGAACTGGGGTTCAAGGGTGAGATTTACCCTGTCAATCCGAAATACCCGGAGATAATGGGCTTGAAAGCTTATGCCAGGGTTAGTGATATACCCGGACCTGTTGACTATGTTATTTCGTCCATCCCGGCAGCCGGCGTACTGAGTATGCTTGATGACTGCGCAGCGAGGGGTGTCAAGATAGTCCACCTTTTTACGGCACGCTTCAGCGAGACAGGACGCAAAGACGCCGCCCAGTTGGAGCAGGATATACTGAAGAAAGCTCAGGGGTATGGGATACGGCTCATTGGACCTAACTGCATGGGACTGTACTACCCGGCAATGGGTATCGGTTTCAATGGCGGCATGCCTAAAGAGTCCGGTACGGTTGGTGTGGTATCCCAGAGCGGACAGGTAGTTGGGGAGATGGTGGGCATTGCCGGAGCCAGGGGTATCCGTTTCAGCAAGGCAATCAGTTACGGCAACGCACTCGACTTCAATGAATGTGATTACCTGGAATACATGACCCAGGACTCGGATACCAGAATAGTATTACTGTACATCGAAGGGGTCAGAGATGGTCCCAGGTTCCTCAGGGTAATACGTGAACTGGC
>DUES01000052.1 GCA_011192055.1 Dehalococcoidia bacterium | reverse complement strand
TTTGCTGATGGAGTAAGCGCAGGTTGGAACCTCGGGTTTAAGTGCGCTGACAGACGCTACATTAATTATCCTGCCGCCGCCGTTATCCTTCATTACCCTGGCTACAGCCTGGCTGAGGAAGAAAAGGCCTTTCAGGTTGAGATTCATTACGGAGTCCCAGGCTTTCTCAGTATATTCCATGGCAGGGTAAGCGACACTTGTACCACCATTGTTGACCAGTATATCAATCCTGCCGAATTCACCAACCACTTTATCCACCAGCGGCTGCAACTGTTCCATCCGCCCCACGTGAGTCTCGATTGCCAGTGATTTCTGTCCCAGTTTCCTGACTCGCCCGGCGACTCTTTCCAGTTCTTCCAGCTTCCTGCTGGTTACGGCTACATCGGCACCGGCGGCGGCAAAGGCTACCGCCGTTGCTTCACCGATACCGCGGCTCCCCCCGGTTATGAGGGCTTTCTTTCCTTCAAGTGTAAATTGTGAGACATCCATACTGCCTTCTCCTTCCCTTGGTCAAGCATTGTAATTAACACGATAGTGTCATTATAACCTATCGGTGCCACACGGTGTATCCGGCTGCGGTCAGCCTGACGCTGCATGGCAGCAGTCTTTTTAGAATGGCAGTCACTACCTGAGCAACATGCCGGTAATCATTGCATAAACAGTACAGGTATCGGCCATCAATAATGCCATACAAATAGCCGGTGAAAAATTTTTCAAAGAATTGTTACAACCTTATGAAAAGTTGCTGTCAGCATCAAGTCTCGCACCTCCTCCTGCATAACGTCTGTTTGCAGTCAAAATCGTCTCAGAATAGTCCATTGGAAGTATAGACTTGACAGTGATATCGTATTATACTCTCTGGATACAAATCATTTGAGTTGTCCGTACCGGAAAAGCTTGACTGCCTTTTCGTGACCCTTGTTATAATAAGTATAAGAAAGGGTTAATTAATCAGAGAGCGTCCTTCCGTTATATTACCTTCACCATACTCTTTCTATTGATATCAGTATTTTATGGTAACAGAAGTACCATGAATACATAATAATGAGGACAGGCAGGTATTGCCTTATTACCAGGCCCCTGTTATTTATGATACCAATAGAGAACTTCTTAATTATTGCAGTATCACCAGATTATAATAAGGTTTTTTCGTCGGACAACCAGCCCTGACATCATAACCATAGTTACGGCGTAACAGACTGAGACATATCCCTGACTGTATACCGGATAGTGGAGGTATAATAAAAAGTCACCGGGGAGTCAGACGGGGGTCGCGAAGAATAACAATATCACGGTATATGTGGAATCGACATGGCCGTTCAGATATAAACAGATACATCATGCCGGTAGTAAACGGCAACCAATTACGGGTATATACTGAAAACGAAATGAATCACGCCAGGGTGTGTTTTGGATGGTGATGATGGGGGGTGCATTATGACACACTTGAACAGGATTCCGGCTCTTAAGAAGATACCGATTGAAGAAGCTGAAGCGAAGCAGAAACAGGTATCCTCCCGGAGGGCCAAGGTACTGGAAAAATACAAAGACTATATCATTTCTCTCGAGGACCGTGAAGCCGGACAGCTTAAAATCCAGAAGGACCATGACAAGCAGGGGTTCGCTATCAGGGTCGGGCTGAAACGTGCTGCTCAGGCTCTGGGAGTAGAAATCAAGGTTAAGAAACTCGGCGACTACATCTACTTCTGGAAGGAATAGCCGGATTTTTTCCTGCTGCGCCCGGTCCGGAGCAGGTGCCTGCCTGCCCGCACCGTGACAGAAACCCGTAACGGTTCTCTATCATCTTTGCGTCCGCTGCAATTCGAAAGATGTATTTTGCGGTCTTTACGGGTTAAGCGTGACCGACAGGTAGTCCGACAATAAACTCCGTCCCTGCACCCGGCGCACTGTCCGCCTTTATCGTCCCGCCATGAGCAGTGATTATTTCCCTGGCAATGGCGAGCCCGAGACCAACGCCGGTCCTTATACCACCAGCCTGGTAAAAACGGTCAAAGACGAACGGTAACTGTTCCGGAGGTATTCCAGGCCCGTCATCAATTACGTGCAGTTCAATTGTGCCGGTATTTGAGCGGCAGCCATTGATAATAACTTCACCCTTGGCCGGGCTGTTCTTTATGGCATTGTCCAGCAGGTTGCTGAAGACCTGCTCCAGGCGGTTGGCATCTCCGGATATGGTCATATGCGGCTCGATTCTTACTTTTATCAGCACCCCTTTTTCTTCTGCCTGCACATCCATAATCTCCTTGCACTGTTCCAGGAGTTCATTGACATCAACATGTTCCATGGTCATTTTCAGTTGACCGGACTGCATCCTGGCAAGCTCGAGCAGTTCATCCACCTGCCGCCGCATGCGCCTGGATTCATCGTTAATGATTGTTGCGGCTTTGTGCCTGGTAGCTTCGTCATCCGCCGTGCCGTCAAGCATTGCTTCAGCAAATCCCTGGATTGACGTTAACGGACTTCTCAACTGGTGTGAGACGTCGGCCACGAAGTGGCGCAGTCGTTGCTGAGATTGCTTCACCTGTTCCGCCATCCGGTTGAAGCTGACGGCAAGTCTCCTGACCTCACCGGGGCCGGTAGCAGGCAGTTCCTGGTCGTATTGCCCCTCGGCCAGCCTTTCAACGGCTTCGGTAACACGCTTTATCGGCTTATAGACGGAACGCGCCAGGAGAATAGCCGTTACCAGTGATACCGTCAGCGCTATGAGTCCGGCCAGTAGAAACGGACGAACTAACGTAGACCA
>DUES01000051.1 GCA_011192055.1 Dehalococcoidia bacterium | reverse complement strand
CCCCGTGAAAGGATGCAGCAGTTCGGTGCGGAGGCTTTGTCGGTCCAGGAGATACTTGCTTTGATAATGGGCCGGGGCATTTCCGGGGAATCGGTTACTGTTACAGCACAGCGTTTATTGAGCAGATTTGATAACCTGAAGGGGCTTGCTGCAGCTTCAGTGGAAGAACTGGCAGAAGTCAAGGGAATCGGACCGGCCAAGGCGTGCCAGATAAAGGCGGCTTTTGAGCTGGGGAAGCGGCTGGACGGTTTTATAGATGCAGCCGGTAAACCGGTGCTGACAAGCACTGATGATGTGGTCAGGATGGTGCGGGGCCGGTTGATGGGTGAGAAGAAGGAGCACTTCCTGGCGCTCTTTCTTGATACCAGGGGACAGCTAATCAAGATTTCCGAGATTTCGGTAGGGAGCCTGGACAGCAGTATCGTGCATCCCAGGGAGGTATTCAAGGAGGCTGTATCTGCCAGTGCGGCATCAGTAATCTTTGTTCATAACCATCCGTCCGGGGATACGCAGGCCTCTGACGAAGATATCGGGCTTACACGGCGGCTTATCGAGGCCGGTGAGATAATGGGGATTGACGTCCTCGACCACGTAATTATTGGTGACCACAGTCACCTGAGCCTGAAGGCGAAGGACTTGTTTTGAGGGTGGGCTGCTAAGTATTGGCGTCCTTCACACGCACAAGTGGATCTCCTTCGCAGTACAGGGTAGCAGTATGAAAGAGCAGCGGGGTTAAGGCATGTTTTCTGGCAGAGGTTTTGGCAGCGACCCAAGGCTGGAAAAGTACGAGAGGGCGGTTACCGGAGACCTGAACCGCTGGATAGCAAAGCATTATCTGTTAACTCCGGCGATTGGTTCTGCTATTACGGGAGCACTGTTTGCCGTGTCCCACTTCACGGGAATGGTAATACTTTCCCGCCTCGGGATAATGACTGCAATTATCACGTTATTTCTGCTGTTCTATGGTCTCACGAGAAAGGTTGTGACTATTACACGGAAAGAGAAAGAGAACTCCGCAGATGAGGAGACTCCCGCAGGGATGCGGGTCCAGCCTGATGAAATGGCAAGGAGAGCGGCAGTATCACGCTGGAAAGCACGGACATGGCAGGAAAGAAACCGGCAGGAACCTGAAGAATAACCCACAGAAACGCGCCTGAGTATCTGAAGAAGCCTTACCGCAGTTTTAATTCTGGTCATAGTCGGCCTTCTGATGGTATACTCTTACCAATCCGGACAGTAAAGGTTCTATAATATGCTACCAGGCGCAAAACCGCACCGTCCCCGGCGGCGAATACTGCACACATCTGACCTTCATCTGAATAAACCGGGCGAAGAAGCCTGTGACTATTTTGAGGCAGTTACAGACCTGGCTGCCAGGGATGATTATGACCTGGTGATTATTGCCGGTGACCTTTTTGACAAGACAAGGATTGAAGACAGCCTGGTCAGTTTCGTGGTAAAACAACTCCGGCGTCTGCCAATGCCGGTGATAATATTACCCGGTAACCACGACTGCCTGGTGCCGGGTTCCGTCCTTGACAGGGCTGAGTTCCGGGAGAGCGGTAATATTCACCTGATAACGGCACCGGAAGGTGAGACGCTGACACTGCCCGGGGCTGGTGTGTCCATATGGGGGAAGTGTATTAATTCGCATGATAACGTCCGGCCCCTGGCCGGAATACCCGGACCGGAAAGTAACGGACACTGGAATGTTGCTGTTGCCCATGGCTACTTCGTAAGCACTGATCCGCCGCTTTTCCCCAGCTATCATATCACCGGAGACGAGATTATTGCGTCGGGTTGGGACTATATTGCACTGGGACACATTCCCACTTTTCAGTGTGTAAGCTCGGAACAGGTCATAGCATACTACAGCGGTTCGCCGGCGGTATCCGGTACAGTTGCCATAGTGGAGCTTGATGATGAGACCGGTGTGCAGGTAACACCTTTCAGGTTTAAATAAGACAAAACGCCCGGATGTATTTATTCGATGCAGGAAAGTAGGGACCAGGTATGAAGGTAGATTTCAGCAAGCTGGAGAGGGCTTTTAATCCCCGTTGTGTCGTTGTTGTCGGGGACAAAGGTGTGAGCAACTTCATGTGGCTGCGCGGGCAGAGTAATTTCAAGGGGAAGCTGTATTCTGTGCAGCTTGACCCCAATGAGATACCGGGAATAGAGGAGCTTGGTGTCAAGAACTTCACCAGCCTGCTGGATATTCCTGAACCGGTGGACCTGGTGATTGTGGCTGTGCCGCGTCCGATTGCACCACGGATACTGGCAGACTGCATAAAGAAGGATGCAGCAGCCGCCCATTTCTTTACCTCCGGTTTTGCAGAAACCGGTACCGAGGAAGGTATAGGCCTGCAACAGACACTCACCCGGATGGCGGAAGAGGCCAACTTTCACCTGATTGGTCCCAACTGCATGGGCATTTACAGTCCGGCCGTCGGTATCAGGCAGACACCAATGCAGCGAACGGGTTTTGACGGGACAGTTGGTTTTATCGCACAGAGCGGTACACATGCTATTGCCTTTTCCGAGGAAGCATACCAGCAGGGAGTGGAAATCAATAAGTCAGTCAGCTTTGGTAATGGGGTGGTCCTGGATTCCACCGATTACCTGGCATATTTCGGTAACGACGACGGGATAGAGGCGATTGGTATGTACCTGGAGGGGGTCAGAGACGGACGGCGTTTTGTCAGGACGTTAAAGGAAGTCGTCACCCGCAAACCGGTGGTGGTATGGAAGGGTGGGCGCACCGAGGAAGGTCACCGGGCGATTTCGTCACATACCGGCTCTATGGCAGTTCCAATGGCTATCTGGGATACTGCTATTAAACAGAGTGGTGCGGTAACGGTAAGGAGTATGGAGGAGCTTGTTGATGCTCTCAAGGCGATACAGTACCTGAAGCCGGTCTATGGAAACCGTGTGGGTATTACGGGAGGTTCAGGGGGGCAATCGGTGGCTATTGCAGATGTATTTGCCGAAGCAGGCCTGAAGGTCCCGGCGCTTACCCAGGAATCGTACGACGAACTGGCCAGTTTTTTCACTCTGATTGGCGGTGGATACCGGAACCCCATCGACACCGGTAACGTCAACCGTCTCCAGATGAAGCGGATAATGGGTATCCTGGAGAATGATGATAATGTGGATAATCTCGTCTTGCTGACCTCTGTCAATTCACGTATGGCGGAGCAACTGGACCGGGATATTACGATGCTGGCTGAAACAAGGCAGCGGACACAGAAACCCGTGGCGGCGATTCTTGCTTACCAGTCGCCGGAGGCGATGCAGACCGCAAGTGAAGTTGCCCGGAAATTCAGAGACGGCGGAATTCCTACATTTACGTCACTGGAACGCGGGGCTAAAGCCCTGAAAAACGCACTGGAATACTACATCCTGAAACGGCGGGATTAATATCCGGCCAAGGGGACACAACTATCCATAAATAAATCCGGTTCAGACATGTCCGGAGGTACTAGTTGGTGATGCCGGGTATTCCGGATGTACCGGCGCTGGAATATTCTCCCTCGAGCTGAAGGATTCGCGGTTCTACCTTGCCATCTTTAATAGACAGGAATCCGACTGTACCCAAAATCGGCTGGTATTTGGGGAATGTAGCGCTTCCGGGATTAATCCGTATCTTGCCATTATTTTGCTCCAGGGTTGAGCGGTGGCTGTGGCCAAATACAATGACATCCGGCTCCTTATACTTTGAGTGTTCCGGCCACATACCATAATGAGATATCCAGATATTAACACCCTCGACCGTGATATTATGGTCATGCGATACACGGTGGTCATTTACGGATTCGAAAGGGTCGTCGTCACCCTCGGCGGCCAGTACCGGCGCTACGGTCTCAAGCCTGTCAAGTACCGGCAGCGAGTAAATATCTCCGGCATGTAAAATAAGGTCGACACCTTTGAAAGCTTCAAGAACCTGGTGTGGAAGTGTTTCTGTGGTCAGTGTGCTCAGTCCAACGCGATAGCCCGGGACACGAATGTGTGTATCTGAAATCAGCCCAATCAGCATTATCTTATCCGCACTCTACCTTGTCAGCATTACCTAGTTTGACTGTACCTGAACCTGAATTTTTTGTCAAACGCAGTCCGCTAGTGAAGTTGTAACCCGGCTTCACCGGCCAGTTTGAAAGCAACCGTAACAATCCTCGCCGGACAATCTGACGGCTGCTTTACTTTTTTAGTATTAAGATGGCAGGGGACTACCTGTTACCGGAGTGTGAATTAGTAGGGCGACGAAAAATCCTTTCAACCATCCCCCTGACCCCCTTACTAGCCAGGAAGGAGCCTTCCACCGAAGGGGGAATAGATTATATCTGGGGGACACCCCCAAACCCCTGCCAAAGGGGCGCCGCTCCTTCTGAGGAGCGCTCCCTCTGGACTCCCCTTTTTCAGCTACTTGTTAGGGTTATACCGGATATTTATTCCGGTGCTCCCGACTCCCTTTTGTTGCGGTCAAGGATTACCTGCTCCGCTGCCCGGTAGTCTTTGTATGGCTTATCCCTGATGTCCAGATACTCCCTGAGGGGTACCTCTTTGAACAGTTTTGCCATTTTCTGGGCATATTCGGTATCGCCGGCACGATGGTAGGCGAACAGGGCCTGGGTTTCCAGGGCGGTCCTTATTCCCTGTATCTCGTACATTTTCTTGATGGCTCTCTTGTATTGTG
>DUES01000050.1 GCA_011192055.1 Dehalococcoidia bacterium | reverse complement strand
TCTCCGCGTATGTAATCATGAGTATTCTGAAGCCCGTCCAAACTAATAAATACAGTATCGGCTGATGTCTCTATTGGCATTGTGCCGTTTGTAAATATAATAGCTGCGAGAAATCCCTTTTCGTGAGCATATTCAACAATATCTTCAAGATTACGTTGTCCGTCATGCCAGATAAATGGCTCGCCACCTTGAAGGTAAACCGTACGACCTCCTTCTGTGTAAAATGAATCAAGAATAGTTATTGCTTCTTCAAAGGTTAAATCCTCAGCCTCACGGTCAGCAACCCTGCAGTGGCGGCATCGTAAATTACATTTGTTCGTTACAGTCAAGCCGGCTATGAGGGGAGTAGTTTTTTTAAAGATTTGTCGGTTAATGATGTATGAAATTCCATAAATCATTTGTTTCATGACTCTCACAAGACCACGCTTTTAGGCCAGGGCTCTTGCTTCGAAGTTCCCCACAACTTGCTAATGTAATCTAATGAAAATATATCCTCCAGGGCATGTAGCCAGTATGTCCCCCTATCTGTAAGAACCATTCGGTCCCCATCGTCCTTCAAGAATCCAAAGAAAGACAATGGTTTTATATATTTTCCGTAAACATTATCAAACTCTTTTCCAAATCTTTTCTTGAAATCACTTCTCGTGAACTGTGTCTCATAAATTCGCCAATAAAACCAGCCTGCCATTTGCATATTTTCTGAGAGCTCAAGGGATAGAGCGATTGGCATTCTTCCATTTTCAAGAGCCTTGATATATTCGGCAACATTGAAGGTGTTGAGGTAGAAAATGTCTTTCAGATAAGAAGACCCGCTTGCACCAAGCCCAATATAAAGAGGTACGGTCACAGAACAATACTTTGGAAATCCTTGTTTAGTGAACGCCCAGACGGATGTTCTTTCAAAGCCGGCACTATAAAATATATCCTCTAGTATACCAAGCATCTTTCTTCTCTTATATATACTTGATATTTTATAGTTATTTACATTACCAGCCCCTCCCATTTTGGTGTATGGAAATCTAAACAGAGGATAAGCTGCAACCTGGTCTACACCCATTTCAACCAGGGTTCGGCCTGCTTGCTCTACTTCGTTATAAGTCTGGTCTGGTAATGCAAATATTAAGTCCACATTGACGCATTCGAAGTCCTTACTAACAGCCCGTTCGACTGCTGCCTTTACTTCTTCCACGGTATATGGTCTGTTCAGGGTCTTAAGATGCCTGTCTTGCAGAGCTTCCACTCCCATACTCAGATGCTTCACGCCCATGGAGGTAATGGTATCAAGATTGTCCGATGTCAAATGATTGGGATGGCTTTCCATGTGGATATCACACTGCATATTAAAGACCTTGAAAGTATACTCTAAAATCTCCTCGATGCCACTAAAAAGCATTGTGGTAGGAGTTCCACCACCAATATAAAAGGAAGTAACAGGCCTGTCACCAACCACCTCAGAATAGAAGGCAATCTCTCTTATTACAGCGTTTGTGTATCTCTTTGCTGCATCAGGATTATAAATCTCTTTGTTATAAGGGCAGTAAGGACATATTTGCTCACAGAAAGGGATGTGAAGATAAAGTCCGAATTCATTGATGCCCTGGAATTTCTCCCCCAGATGCTCAAGAGAAAGACTTTTATCTTCAAGAGCAATCTCTTTCTCTTTCGTTAATAGTCTCCTGAGATTTGTTCTTAGTAAATCTTCAATCATATCAGATACACTCCATTCTCTCTTGAGATTGGGTATATGACCAGGATTTACCAGTTCAACTCGCATCTGAATGTTCTTCTGACAGGCGATAATAGTAGTACTCCGTGTATGAATTGTCAATCCCTGCTACCCATCTATTTTGGCACCAACTTTAAGAATGACATATTCTAATTAATTGCAGATTCAACGATGGGTACATGTGGCAGTCATTAGAGAGGGTAAACATAATAGGTGTAGACCATGAGGATAGCATTCTGAGAACGTTACTACTATTTGCACAAGCATTGGATGCGGTAATAATGGAGTATGCCAACACTCATTTCTATCGATAGAATGAAGGTCAACGGCAGCAAAGTAAAAATAAGATACAGACTTCCTTTGCCCAGGGGAGGGAAGAAACTTACAGGGTATCAGTTCTGCCTGTTGTCACCCCATTGGTGGAGCTGAGGTATCAATAGGTAGAACTTTTAAACTGGCTTTCAGCCTCACACCACAGTCGTAGCGTCTCCTGGTATCAGGTGATGTCACCATCATGCCGATCTTCCACTTAAAGACCGTTCCTAAGGTCTTGAGGTGTTACGATGTGACTGCACAAAATAGGCATTTGTGACTTAGATTACACAATCCAGTCTCTTGTGTGCAATGGATGGTGCGTCACCGATCCAGGAAAGTAGTGTGGGTTCACTGCTACCTGAAGCTCCGTTGTTGGGGGAATGACAGGCTATTGCCCGAAACGATACCAACGTGCTGTTCCGATTAAGGTACCGCCTCTTGCTGCATTGCAGCCAATTCCTCCACGGGGATGTGGCAGTAGATGACGTGATTGGGTGAGCCTGGTCCGATACGTGCAGGCGGCGGGGTATGGTCGCAGACAGGCCCCATTTTGCGGTGACATCGTCCGGCAAAGAAGCACCCCTCGAAGCGTTCACGTAGGGTGGGCACGGCGCCGGGGAGTCGAATGCGAGTTGGTACAGCATCCGGGTCAGGCACGGGCGCAGCCGAAAGAAGCGCCTCTGTGTACGGATGTGACGGCGTATTCAAGACGCATTCGGCCGGTCCCGATTCAGCCACGTGCCCGGCGTAGAGTACCAGGATATCATCGGAGATATAGCGAACAACGCTCAGGTCGTGCGAGATGAAGATGTACGAGGTGCCCTTCTCATTTTGATGGTCTTCCAGCATCTTGAGCACCTGTGCTTGGACGGAGACATCCAGAGCTGAAACAGCCTCGTCAGCTACAATCAGGTCGGCGTTGCCGGCGAATGCAGCCGCCAGTGCTATCCGCTGTTGCTCGCCGCCGCTAAGTTCATCGGGGTACCGGTCCAGATACGCAGGCTCCAGCCTGACAGCCCGTGCTAGTTCTTCAGCACGCTCAATGCTGTCTTTTCGACTCAACTGTGCGAGTTTCTGTAACGACCGAACGATGGCGTGACGGGCGGGAAGTTTCGGATTCAACGATGTTGTTGGATTCTGGAATACCATCCGAAGCGCAGCGAGTTGCTCGTACGTCCGGTCTTCAACTTGAGGGGCGAGTTCTTCGCTGTGCAGCCGAATCTCGCCACGCTGCCGCGGTGTCAATCCAACCACTAGCCGTGCCGCAGTCGTCTTGCCGCACCCGCTTTCGCCCACAATACCGAGGGTTCGTCCAGGTCCAACTTCAAAATCGATGTTGGTGACTGCTCGTACCGGGGGACGGACTCGTGGACCAAAGAATATATACTTGCGTTGCCACTGCCCGAAGAACCGTTGCAGACCTTCTGCCTTGAGTACCGGCTCAGCGGTCTCAAGGTGGTTATCAGCTCGCGGCTCCAGTTCACCCCATATTTCCTTATGGATGTTATTCCAGAAGAAGCAACGCGACCGGTGGTTGTCTCCAGTATCCACCATTTCCGGCACCTCTGTGTGGCACGAGTCCTGCGCCATGGGGCACCGGGGGGCGAAAAGACATGCCTGGGCATTAACTTCTTCAGGAGCATAGGTACCGCCGGGGATGCTGCGAAGCCTGGTGACTGCTCCATTCTCTGTGAGGGACTGTGGAACACACTGCAAGAGTCCTGTGGTGTATGGGTGTTTTGAATTCTTGAACAGCTCGCTGGCTGGCGCCTCTTCAATAGTCTGGCCGGCATACATCACCGCCACGCGGTCAGCGACACGCGCTACTGTACCCAGGTTGTGACTCACGAACAGGATACCCGCGTTCACGCGCTGCTTCAGGTCTGACATCAGGTCGAGGATGGTCGCTTCCGTGGTAACGTCGAGACTAGTGGTAGGCTCATCCATAATCAGCAGGTCCGGATCGCATGCCAGCGCCATTGCAATCATCACGCGTTGCTGCATGCCACCACTTAGCTGGTGGGGATAGCGCTGGCCGAGTCGCTCCGGCTCGGCCAGTCCCACGCTGTCAAAGAGCTCTGCCGCCCGCTGTTGGGCCTGCCGCGAGTCCAGACTGAGATGTTCCCGCAGCACCTCTTCCATCTGTGCGCCGACCCGCATCGTGGGATTCAGCGATGTGCCCGGGTTCTGGTACACCATGGCGATGCGATCACCGCGTATCTGCTGGAGATCCGAGGCTGTCATCCGGGTAAGATCCCTGCCTTCAAAAAGGATGGAGCCATCTATGCGGGACTCTCCCGGATGGAAGGGTAGAAGGTACCCCACGATGGCGAAGGCGCTGATGGACTTCCCGCATCCCGTCTCCCCGACCAGGGCGAGGACTTCACCACGCTGGATGGTGAATGATACATCACGCACCACACGGAAGGTGCCGCGTGGTGTATAGAAGGTGACCGCCAGATGGTCAACCTCCAGCAAGGGAGCTTTGCCTTGTCGAGTTTCAGTCAAGGTGTTTCTTCCTTTCGAGCCATTCTGCTGGCCTGCCTGATGCCATCGGCGAGAAGATTAACACCGACAACGAGCGAGGCTACGGCACCCATTGGAGCCAGGACGACCCAGGGAGCACTGATCAGAAATCGGTGGCCCTGGCTAATCGTCATGCCCCAGTCGGGCGATGGCGGCTGAATACCGAGACCAAGGTATCCCAGCGATGCCACACTGAGAACGGCGTAACTGAACCGCACTGACGCTTCCACGCCGAGGACGGGCATAACATTAGGCAGGATTTCCCTAAAGATGATGTAGGCTGTGGATTCACCGCGCAGACGAGCGCTCTGGACGAACTCCATAGCCTTCAGCGAGAGTGTGGAACTCCGTATCACCCGCGCGATGCTTGGCATGCTGACGAAGCCAATGGTGGCTGCAATATTCATCCTACTGGAGCCAAGAGTGAACAGCACCAGGAGGGCCAGCAATAGGGTGGGAAACGACATCAGCCCGTCCATGATACGCATGACAATCTCGTCTGTCTTGCCGCCTTTATAACCGCTGCTCACCCCCACCACCGTACCCAGTACGATACCCAGGGTGGCGCCGGCTGCTGACGTGGTGATAAGGGAAGTTGCCCCGCACAACACTCGGCTAAAGACGTCTCGTCCGTACTGGTCGGTACCCATCCAGAACTGCGCTGACGGTGGTAAGAGTTGATAGGGCGCCAGCGGGTCAGGAATTTCGGTTGGAGAGTGCGGCAACCAATGCCACAACCCCGGCCCGATGATTGTCAGGATGAGATACAGCAGTACTATCGGCAGGCCAATCCGCCCTGCCGTAGTGCGGAGTATCAACCTGAGAGCGGATCTGAACTTTCGCCCTGCGGCCGCTAACACTCGGGTCACCATCATGATAACCTCACCCGAGGATCAAGAACAGCGTAGCTCACGTCCGCCACCAGATTACTGATGGCATAGGTCGCGGCCATGATCAGCGTCACGATCTCCAACAAGGGAAGGTCACGCGTATTAATCGACCACAGCATCAGCTGCCCAATCCCGGGATAGGCAAAGACGTTCTCTACGATGATGAGTCCTCCCAGCATCCACCCGACGTTAACTGTGATTACGGTGATGGTCGGCAGCATCGCGTTCGGGAGCACGTGTCGCAGGATAACTCGCCGCATCGGCAGGCCTTTGAGTATCGCCGTGCGCACGAAGTCCGTCTGCATCACCTCAATCACGTTGGCTCGCGTCATTCGCATGGTGTAGGCAAAAAGGACGGCGGTTATGGTCAGCGTGGGCATTATCAGAATCTGGGGTCTGGTCAGTGGACTGGTACCGGGGAGAATGATGCTCGAGGACGGCAGAATATGAAGCGTCGAAGAGAAGATGAGTATCAGCACTATTCCGGTGACGAACTCCGGCACCGAAATCCCCACCAGCCCGATCATGCTTAACAGACGGTCTAGCTTTGTGTCTCGGCGCACACCGGCCCATATGCCGGCAATCACTGCCGCAGGGGTCCCGACCAGAAACGCAAATACAGCCAGGATTGACGAATGCCCCAGTCTCCTTCCTACAATCTCGGCAATCGACTCTCCCATATACAAGGAATTGCCAAAGTCACCCCGCAACACGCCGCCAATCCAATCCAAGTATCGCACATGGGCGGGACGATTCAGTCCCAGGTCTGCACGCAGTCTTTCCAGGTTTGCCTCGGTTGCATCTTTCCCGAGCATCACCGTCGCCACATCACCGGGCAGGACCTCAGTGATAAGGAAGATTGCCAGCGAGACCACCAGCATGGTAACACAAACCAAGCCAATCCGCCTGGTCACAAAACGTATCATGCAATCACCAGCTTCCAGTGAGAATATACTGCTAGTTTCATTCTGAGCCGAAGCTCTGAGCGCAATGAAAAGGCAGCGAGGAACCTAGCCCGATGCGGAGATTCCTCGCTCCGGTTCTCAGGATACTAAATCGTCAGCATCCCTTTACTCAGTGGCTTAGTTGTCCAGCCAGGCGTAGCGGCACCAGAACCAAGCGCACGGTTCTGATTCCAAACCCTGTACATTGTTCCCCATGCCGTTCACTATCAGCTGGAACACAGGGATAATGCGCGGCACCTCGTCAATCAGGATGGCCTGAAGCTCACCGTAGGTCTCCTGGCGGTCCTCCAGCTTGACCTGACTCCGCGCCAGGATGATTAACTCGTCAACACGGGGATTGTTGTAATTGGACTCCTGCCAACCGGCAGTCGACAAGACCGAGACGCTCAAAGCTGCGTCAACGGTACGGCCGGCCCAGTAACTGGTGAAGCAAGGCTTTACCAGCCAAACCTCGGACCAGTACGTGGCTTCAGGCATCACCTGAAGGTCTATGCGGATGCCACCGGCAGCGGCCTTCTCTTTCATTACCGTCGCCATCTCCAGCATCGGCGCCCCAGGATTGGTGGAGGTATACAAGGTGATGTCAATCCCGTCCGGGTACCCGGCTTGCTCCAATAGCTCTCTCGCCAGCTCGGGATTGTAGTCCGGGGGTTTTGCCTCGGCATTAAAATGGGGATCGACCGGTGAGATAGGATGGTCGTAGGCGATGATGCCTTTCCCCAGCAGACATGCCTGGTTGATCGCCTCCCGGTCGGTCACGGCTTGAATTGCCTGGCGCACCAGTTTATTGTCGAACGGCGCCACTGTCACATCCATCGCCATGTGGATGTAGCCCGTGGAGGACGATATCGACGCCCTGATATCGGGATGGGCTTCCACCTCGGCGACCTCCGTGATAGGCATATAACGGTGGT
>DUES01000005.1 GCA_011192055.1 Dehalococcoidia bacterium | reverse complement strand
GCTCACCCCCGTGCGGATTGAGTGCCGCGACAGCAATGCGGGGCTTCGAAATCCCCCAGTTCAGGAAAGAGTCATGGGTTAACCGTAACCTGGCAAGGATGTTCTCCCTGGTCACGAGACTGCAGGCCTCTTTCAAGGAATAATGAGTGGTAAGGTGAACTACCCTGAGTTGACCGGAGACCAGCATCGTGGCGTATTCTTTGGCGTTGGTGAGTGCGGCAAGATATTCCAGGTGCCCCACTTCACCGTATCCCGCCTGTCTGGTGGCTTCTTTATTTATCGGGGCTGTGACCAGTGCCCGGGCCTGCCCCGAAAGGACCAATCGTACAGCTTCCTCAATATATTCCATAGCCGCTTTGCCGCAGGCCTGGCACACCTGTCCGGTAACAACATCTTTCCTGTCAATATTCTGCAAGTCGACCAGGTCAATAACACCGTATTCCCCCGCAATATCAGTGGTATCGGTGACACTGTGCAGTCTCACCGGGCCATTTACCAGGTCTATGGCATCCTGCATTATGGTTCTGCTGCCCAGCACCAGGGGTCGTGCAACACCGTAGACGTGCCGGGACTGGAGAGCCTTTACAATGACCTCCGGCCCTATACCTGCAGCATCGCCCATTGTCAGGGCAATAACGGGTCTCTCAGCAGTCATTTTCCCTCACGTTAATTCGTAATACTTCTTTGACCTGTTATTATGCACGTTTACCAGAACCACGGCACCAGCGCACGCCTTTTCTCGGGATAGTCGTTGAAATACTCACGGTACCATTTGTGGTGTGAACGGGCTCGCGGAGCAAGGTTAGCTATAGTCCACAGGGCAAACGCAGCCGCCACCGGCGACCATGTAGCAACCGTCCATCCTGTCCATAGCAGTATTTCTCCCAGGTAATTGGGGCAGGATATCCAGCGAAACAGTCCGCCCTGCGGGATAGCGTAGGTGTCCTGTAAGGTCTGCCTGATACGGTACAGGACAAGGTCGGAGTGGCGGTTAACAATAAAACCCACCATGAAGATGGAGAGCCCGCCCAGGAACCGGATATCGTGGAGCCAGCTTGCCGTATAACGGGTTGTATTCATAATAATATAGCTGCCGTTCAGGTACGCATTCATCAGGTTGAATACAAAACCTGCCGAGAGTACGGTCAGGGGTAAAGGATTTGAGGAAATCCTCAGTTTCAAAGGGTATATGAGTGACCTGTCTATGTAGTGGCTCTGCCACAGTATCAGTAAGACAACCTGGGTGACCGTAGCCGTATCATAACCGGTAAGAAAGCAGGCAGCAAAGACCAGTGGGGCCGGGGCTTCCATGATTATCCAGCCCAGCTTGCCATTCACAGACTGGGCGGACCGGCCTCTCAGGTAACGTCCGTAAGGTGCATTAATAAAGAACAGCGAAATAAACACTGCCACTGCCAGCAGTGCCCAGGCAAGCAATACGTAATTAAAAGCTGCATTATCCATTTCAGACCTGTCCCCGGCTCAAGAACCCGTTTGCCTGAAACCAGTCAAGGGTGTCAGCTATCGTATTCTGCAAGGAGCGTGGTTCATAGTCAAGGTCGCTGGACGCCTTGATATGGCTGATTGTCCTGTTACTCTCAAGTTCCTTCATTGAGATGGGTGTGAATAACGGTCGTTTTCCACTGATTCGGGCTGAAGCTGCCGCGAAGGGCGCAACTGCTTTAGCTGTCCACATTGGCATTACCAATCCCGGTGGTTTTCGTCCGGTTACCTGTGACACATAACGGGCAATCTCCTTCAGAGTTATCCAGTGCCCGCCAAGGATGTATTTTTCACCTTTCTCCGCCTTATTACAGGCGCATATCACACCACTGGCTACATCCCGTGCGTCTACCCAGTCCAGTCCGGCATCAACCAGCGCAGCCAGCTTTCCCTGCGCCATTGCCAGTAACACGGCACCAAAATGGGACGGCTGGAAGTCAAACGGGCCAATCATTCCTGTTGGACTGACAATGACTGCATTCAGTCCCTGTGCCATAGCCCTGCCCACGATTCTTTCCCCTTCCGCTTTTGAGCGGTTGTATGCCGGAAAGCTGCCGCCACCAACGAGGGACCTCGACTCATCCAACGGTTTATCCAGGGGTTCCTGGTTAAGAGCATGAAAAGAACTGACATGTACCAGTCGCCTGACGCCCGCTGCCATACACGCAGCAGTGACATTCTCCACACCGGTTGTATTTACAGCCTCAACCTCTTTGCGTTCCCAACCTGCCACAGAAATACGGGCGGCAAGGTGAAAGACGGCATCAACTCCCGAGAATACCGCTTTCAGTGATTCCCTGTCGAGGATATCACCATAAATACGCTCAACGTCAAGGCCTTCAAGAGCGCGGGTATCACGGTGGACCAGTGTTCGTACCTTCCATCCCTGCGAAATAAGCTCACGGACAAGGTTCGCACCAAGGTGACCGGATGCACCAGTTACGGTGGCCAGCATACTATACCGCTTCCCGCATATTCTTTTGTACTACCTGTCAGATATTCCGAATAGTTACTATTAAAACCGCTATATATATACAGAGGGACTTGCTGTGGACTATGCTATAATCGAGGAGACTACAAAAGTAAAAGTGGCAGCGGAGGGATTCGAACCCACGACCCGAGGCTTATGAGTCCTCTGCTCTACCGACTGAGCTACGCTGCCACAAACGGTCATTTTGAATATAACATAGTGGCTGTGAATGGTCAATAATTACGGCACCGGAGGGAATATCACCATTGACTGCAAAGATACAGATACTTGTTATTGATATTGACGGCACACTGCTGAATCGTAACGGCGTGATATCACCCGTCGACCGTGAAGCAGTCACCACTGCCTGTGAGTCTGGAATACGAGTGTCCCTTTCGACGGGACGCGTGGTTGATGCCAGCCGGCATATCCTCGGAAACCTCGGTCTCGACGGCTACCACATGTTTTTCGACGGCGCCCTTGTCACCGACCCCGAGACCGCTGAAGAAGTCTACGCCGAGCCTATCGAGCGTGACCTGCTGGGTGAGGTCGTCCGCTTTGCCCGGGAGAACGGGAATGTCATTGAGCTGTATACGTCAACACAGTATTTCATTGAGCAGGACAACTGGGCAGTAGACATACGCCGCAAATTCTTTAACATCGAGCCGACGTTTACCAGTTTCGACCGCGTATGGCAGGAAGAGCGCATCATCAAGGCAACCCTTCCCGTGCGAACATCTGACGAGAAAGAAAAGATGGCCAGATTCGAGCAGCAATTCGGCCATAAGCTGCACCTCACCTGGACTCACACTCCGGCCTATCCCGACGACTACTACATAAATGTAATTAATGCTCAGGCCTCGAAGGGAAAGGCCCTGGAAGAACTGGCCGGATTCCTCCGGGTTCCGCTTTCGGAGACGGCCGCTATCGGCGACGGCGTTAATGATATCTCGCTGCTGTCCCGGGCAGGCATGGGTATCGCCATGTCCAACGCACCCGATGAGCTGAAAGCAGTAGCCGACCATATTGTGCCCGACGTAGAGAACAACGGGGTCACGTTTGCCATCGAGCAGCTTCTTCTGAATAAATAGACCGCAGGTTACAGCCTGATACTGCCACGGGGGTGACTTTTATGGAGATGAAGGGGAGCAGGACCGAGGAAGTATTACGCAAGGCTTTTTCACAGGAAGTACAGACCGCCGCCCGCTATACCTACTTTGCTTCGGTTGCCCGGGAGGCCGGACTGGAGCAGATTGCGGAAGCATTCGAGGCCACCGCCCAAAATGAGGCGGAACACGCCCGGCACGAGTTCGAGTTCCTCGGGGGAGCCGGTGATATCGTGGAAAACCTGGAGCAGGCTGTTGCCGCGGAGCACGCTGAAGCCAGCCAATTCTACCGCGAAGCTGCCGAGACTGCACAGGCAGAGGGTTTCACCGGGATAGCCGACTTTTTCACCAGGATGAGAACGGTGGAGGCAAACCACGAGAAGCATTTCCAGGAGATGATAGACGGCCTGGAGAAGGGCACCGTGTTCG